>JAQUUP010000003.1 GCA_028693815.1 Candidatus Omnitrophota bacterium | reverse complement strand
TCTTACCTCATTGTCAGCTTTAATCAATTCTGCTTTTGGGTTGTTCTTCCCAATCTTTTTCATTGGGAGATACACACCACCACGTTCAAACACTTATTATTTTTGTATCTTGCTTGAATGATGTGAGGAAGTTGCTTAGAGGTGTAGTTTTTCTTTTCTCGAGTATTTCTTATAGATGGATTTACTGTTTCTTTAATAAATTTTAAAAGGTCTTTCAATCCTTCTTCGAGCTTTTCACCCCAATCGCTCTTAAGATAGTCTTCACATTTCTTAGACATTAATTCTGGATAGTCTCTCAATGCATCTTTATTTATTTCCATTATTGTCCTCTTGTTTCTTCGCCCACTAGAGATTTTGTTTTAGTTTCTTTTAGTTTCTTTCTTTCTTCTTTAGTTTTTTCAGAGAGTATAACCCTATTCGTAGTTGTTTCTATAAACTTGCCTTTAGTTTTATCAAAGATGAAGCGACTGAGTTCGTTTTTAGAATAACGAGGAATAATAAGTTGAAGTAGAAAACATGCAAGGCAGAGAAGTGAAGCATAGAATAACCATTGCTGCCAAATGGGAGAGTCTTTGAGCGGTTTCATAAATCCTCCTGAATCAGTTTTTATATTTCTGGTGCAGTCTAATCATAATCGTAAACCAAATAAGCACAGCTAATTCAATGATAATGATTATTAAAAGAGTTTCCATCTTATTTCCCTTTTTGCAAAGGTTTCTTTGTTCATTAAAAATTGTCGTCTTTTCTTGAAAGTAATTCATCAAGCTTATCTTCTATATTTTTGACTCTGTCGCAGAGTGCAACGTAAGTAGCAACTACATAGAAAAAACATCCGAATGCAATAACTTTCCAGAATCCTATTTCAGTGATTTTCTCCCATATCCAAAATAAGGGAGTGAGAATTATTAAAAATAGAACAAAGACTGCTTCTAATATGCTCGCAGTTGGAGTAGCGGCTTGATAGTTATAGATAAATTCGGATAAACCATATAAAAGAGAGCATCCAGCGACTATAAGCAAAAGCATTATCCAAGTTGTTTTATCAGTTAATTTGTTAGTTATTTCAGTAAGTTTCATTTATTTCTCCCTTGCAGAGAGTTCTTTATTTGTTGTCTTTTGTTTGTTTTGGGTCTTCTGGCAGTTTTATTGGAATCCTTATATCGCAATTCGTCCCAAAGTAATCCAATAAGGCTTGAATAATTTCTTTTTTGTATTTTTCATATGTGTATTCATATTCAACTGCTGTTCCTTGCCAGACTACAAACTTCTTTTTCGCTGCCCACTCTTCGGTTGAAAACAAAGTGAGAGCAAGACCTGTCATAGAATAGCTTGAAGTAGAGGAGATAGGTGCTGAAGATGTTGTTGTGCTTGAATAAGGAGTGTTGCCTATGCTTCCTCGAGTTGTTGATGTTGTGGGAACAAAAGAAGTATAGCTCGATTCAAATGTTTTTGAACCTTCGAAAAAATTTAAAAAATATTTTGAATCTGTTGCTTTTTCGACAACGTTGAACCCATTCTCAATCATCAGTGATTTTAGAAGATAAAAGAAATTTCTTTCTGGTATAGTAACGATTTTTTCATCGGAGTTTTTAAGAACGACATAAATTGGGTCGACTTTAGACAAATTATAGCTGAGGTCTGTTTCAGAATAAATTTTAACAGAAGGAATGGTTGTACAACCAACTAATCCTAAACACAGAATAATCAATAATAATTTTTTCATAAAATCCCCTTTGTTAATACCTATATTAAATCACAAAATATCAATTTTGTCACAAACAAAATAGAAAGGAAAATGAAATGAAATGCTGCGATTTGTGTGAAAAAGAACTGACCTATAACTACGACAAAGATGCTGAATCTATTATCTGTTGGAAGTGTACCTACAGGCTAGGAAATACACCAAATGAAAAGCTAAATACGATTCACACCATATTATTAGAAAAAGGCTTTAATCAGAAAGCTAAATTATTATCAACTTTTATCGAGGAGGAAACACATGAACAAAATCGAGAAGATGCAGGATGTTTGGTCAGAAGTAGAGCTTTGCGAAAAAATGGGACTGCCACTAAAAAAAGAAAAAAGCAGGGTAGTAGGTAATTGGGTTACCTTAGGACTTAAGTGTTTTGAAGTTGGAGATAGAAGATTTTTCGTAGAAGAAGATTTAGTTAAGTTCCTCAACAATCAATACAATCTTTCAAACTAAAATCTAAGGTTTTTAAATTATAGCTTAGGGCTTTTAAAGGGTAGCTTAGCCGACCTTATTTCAGTGATTTAAGCAAGTGGCTAGGGTAGCCTGCCTTAGTCGTTTTATGTGTAAATTGAAGAAAATTATAGGGGCTGAAAACGCCTCTTAGAAAGGAAACATGGAAGACAGAATTAAAGATATTTTTAAAAATATTCAAGAAGATGACGAAGAACAAAATATCAAGAAAACAACTTTTATTGATATGGAGTCAGGTCAACAAAGAACTTTGATTGAAAAACTTCATGAGGAACAAAAAGATGGTTGGAGAGGAATCAAGAAAGATATTCTGCATTTTTTTAAGACTAGCCCAACAAAATTAAATGATACCGAAGCTAAAAAGCTAAAAGTTATTTCTGACTGGGCATTCTCTGAAGGAAGAAGTTTAGATGAAGGACTTCAAAAACTTAGAAGCCTTGAAATTGAGTTAGGCATGCCCAGAGGCAAGAAAGAAGATAGGTGGGATAAAATTTTTATTCATGTTCAGATGGAAAAACAGATAAATGATTTAAGAAAGCAGCAGAAAGCTCTTGAGAGATAAAGGTTTTTGTGGTGTTTCTTGCCTCTGTTTCTTTGTAGTGATATGATATGAGAAATAGGAGGGGGCTATGAAGAAATTATTAATTGTTTTATTGTGTTTGTTTTTAGCGGGGTGTTCAACTGTGTATTATGAGGTAGGTGTGAGTTCTTTGGCTGGGGGAAGAATAGCTCCTGCTAGCAAGAATTATTTAGTTGCCTCAGGAAACAAAGGAACAACTTCTGATGATTTGCAGTTTATTGAGTTCGCTACCTATGTAAAGAGAGGTCTTGCTGAAAAAGGCTTTAAAATTGTTGATAAACCAGAGGAAGCAAATGCAATTATATTTCTAAGCTATGGTATAGGGAATCCTGTGGAACATACCTATACTTATTCTGTGCCAATATATGGACAGACAGGTGTCTCGTCTTCTTATACAACAGGAAATGCGTATTCTTTTGGCAATAATACCAATTTTTCTGCATCAACAACGTATATGCCAACTTATGGAACTGTTGGTTCAAGTCTTCAGCAGATAACAACTGTTACATATAGAAGATATATTAATCTTGAGGCATATGATTTTGATATAACAAATAAGGCAAATCAAAACACTCAACTTTGGAAAACTGAGATTGAAAGTTCTGGCTGGTCAGGAGACTTGAGAGCTGTATTTCCACCTTTAGTTGCAGCATCGTTTCAATTTTTTGGAGAGAACACTAGGCGAAAAGTTTATGTCAAGATTCAAGGAAATGATAAAAGAATTTTCGATATAGCAACAGATAAACAATTAGTTCTGGCAGTGAAATATAATAATGAAGCTTATGGATTATACAAGAAAGGCATAGAGCTGGAAAGAGGCATAGAGTTAGTTGACAAAGCTTTAGAGATGTATCCAGATAATGGAATCTTTCTATCGACAAAGGCAGAAATTCTATATAAGTTAGGTGATTATAATAGTGCTTATGATTACATAAAGAGAGGGCTTGAACTTGAGCCGAATCATCTTGAAATGAAAGAAGACTTAAAAAGAATAGAGAAAGCATTAAATAAAACAAATGAGGAAGCAAATAAATAAAAAAGAAGGCTAAAGAAGTGAATCCAGAGCCATTAAAAGAATACACTGATAAGGAGCTAAAAGCTCTATCAACTAAAGAACTAAAGGAATGGAAAACACATCCTTTTACACATCGTTTTAATGCTGATGGGGGAACATGGCTTAGGAATCTTATAAGCAGGATAGACCTTATTCTTGATGAAAGAGAGCAGGGTGCCACTAGACTTTATCGTCTTATTACATTTACTATAATTTTTTTAAGTCTTATCTTAACTGTGCTCTATTATTTTAAAGAATAATGAAACGATTCTTAATAGTAGATGAGAGGACTGTGAAAAAAGTAATAATCATACTAGTTTTATTGTTTCTTCCAACGCTTGCTTTTGCTCAATCAGCATTCTTTCCCCCAGAGGAATCTCAACAAAATGGTTATGATGTAACTGTTCAAAATTGGAATCAATTAAAATTACACGAGAAGAGTCAATTTATTAGCGAATCATTGGAAGAAATTGAAAGAAACACTGGTGAACATTTTAGTATTCCTGATATGGGAAAGTTTCAATCTGCCACAGATATAGCGATAGATTATTTTGTTAGAAATGCTCCTAATGCTAAGGTACCAATGATAAAATTTATTTTAGATTTGCTTAGATTAGAAGGTTCGACACATGACAGTCTTGAAGTTTTCCCAAATGTAGGTTAAAAGGAGAGGGCTATGAAAAAGTTATTGACTGTTTCATTGTGTTTGTTTTTAGCTGGGTGTGCGACTAATCAACTGCAACAACTATCGCCATCGAAAGCCAAGGTCAAACTATCTCTCTCGCCAGATTATTATACTGGAAAGCTTTCCGTTGAGGAATTGATGCAATATGTTAGAGAAATTAATTATACAGATGATTTCCCAGAGATTCTATGGGCTATGGGAGAAATGAACACACTTGAAGGAATTGTCCGCGGGAAATGTAATAATTGTAATTATTGTTTTAATATGTTGATAAAAGATTCATTTATAACTATTTATACTTGTCCTAAGTGCGGACAATTGATGAGCAAGACTGAGGCAATCGGAAATCTTGAAAGAAGTTTAGACGACCTTGAGAACAAAATGTTTCTTCTTGAAATATTAAAATAATGAAAAAACTAATTCTCCTCATAGCGAGCAAAGAATAATGAACGCTTACGAGCTCAAAGCAGAATTACGCAATAAACTCACATCTTTAAAAACAGCTATCGAAAGATTGCAGCAAGAAAAAGATGTTCCACAATCTTTTGTTGATGTTTGTTCTAAAGACCTAGACGCTATCGAGAAACTTGTTAATAGTATCAATGAATAAATTAATAATCATATTATCTTTATTGTTTCTACCGACTTTGTGTTTTGCTCAAGAGTATCAGTTTGCTGAATCTGAAGAATTCGGTAAATATATAAATATTTTAAAAGATGGAAAAGTTATTCATACCATTCTCCCTAAGCACCAGAGGGATATCTTGAAAGAAGATTGGATGGGTGATGAAACTTTTGTTCAGCCATTCTATTTTTGGCTTGCACAAAGGGGAAGTTTAGAGTCTCAACCAAAAGCCTTTGACGATATTCTAGGAGATGGGATTTCGAACTTTGTTTGTATAGAGCGTCCAGACGTGCTTTCTAATCATCCGCCTTGGTTTGTTGCTATCAGAACCTTTTCTGTTTCAGATACAGTTGAGGAGATTGAGACTAGACTTCTTTGGATAGGAGAAGAAGTTCATTATGATGATTTAGATAATGATGGAGCGCTTGAGTTAGTTTATTACGATGGAACTCGATAACGAGAAATAGGAGAGGGTATGTTTATTGATTTTACGGATAGAAATAAAGTTAGGGAATTACGAAAAAAGATAGAAAACTATGAATTTGTAAGTCAGGCTGATTTTGAGTTTTGGAAAAGAAACGACAACCCTGCTATTAGCTTAAAAACATCAGAAAGGTATTACGAAGAAGATGGATTTCGTTGCAGGGCATATGAGACATATGAAGATTATTTGAGAGAGCACAGCAAGTCACCAGAGCAGAGAGCGGCAGAGAAAAAAGAGCTTGATGATATATTTAATTCTCCTGCAGTAAAAGAAATTATGAAAAATGTTGGAGAAGATTTCCTAAAAGGAATGTCAGACCCAAATTCTCCACAGTGGAAAGAAAGAAAAGCAAAAGAAAAGGCTAAGCAGCGAGAAGCAAATAGAAAGCTTTTAAGAATTTGTGGAGCGGCTGTAATTTTCTCGGTTATAATATTATTATTTATGAAAATATCTTCACTTCTAGTTAAATGATTAAGCAAGACATTATTAAAAAGTTCCAAAAGTATCTAAAGAACGAAGATACTGCAAAGATTGAAGATTTGCTTAGCAGCCCCAAAGCTAAAAAAATAGTCAATGATTTTATTGATGATGAAATTAGTAAAACATTGAGTAAACCTAAGTTATAAATTAATCCAATAATTTCAATTAATCACCAAAGGTATCAAGCAATACCAGAAGGAGTTGTTTTATGTTTAGCGAAGAAGAAAAATTCGAAAAAGGTTGTACGATGTATTTAAATAAGAAAGGTTATTCAGATGACATTGAAGAATATCAGCGTCTTAGAAAGAATATGATTAAAGAAAACACACCTGAAAACAGAATAGCTTATCGAACCAAGGTTGCAGAGTTAAATTCTATTCTACAAAAAGAAATTGCTAAAGCACAAGCTATTGGCAATACAGAAGATGAAACGAATTTGATTGTATCGGAACTTTCGCTTGATGAGAAAAAGCATGAAGCCTTTGAAAATGTCTTTGGAGAGAAAGTCAGAAAAGGATGGACACCCGACGAAGAGAATAGATTAAAACTTGCCCAAACGAATTTTGATATGCGTCCAACAATTGAAAATGCTCAAGTTTTATTAGAAGCACAATTTCGTGGAGATATGGCAGGAGAACTCTCTAGAGAAGAATCACAAAAAGCTAATGACAGACTTGCAGATGTTATTTCAGGAATGAAAAAAACTGTTGTCGCGGACGCAGAAACATTGGAACAAAGAAAAGAGAGATTTGAAGCTGAAGCACAAGAGAGAAAACACCGAGAAGAAGAGATAAAACGTAAAATAGATGGTGACCCTCGTTTAGGAAGACCATCTAAAAATTCTTTATCCGCTCGAGAGCAAGAAGAATGTAATAAAAAAATCAGAAGAGCAACCATGGAAGACATGGGCGACATTTATAGTTTATAAAAAGGAGAAAATATGGACGAGCAAAATATTCAAGAAACACAAGAAACACCAGAAGTGTCAACAGAAGAAGTTTATGAAACGCCTACTGATGTTGAGATTGATACTCAATTAGAAGAACCTGAAGTGAGTGAAGAAGACATTAAAAAGACTAGAGATTATTCTGAAGAGTTTACTGACGAGGAATTAAATGAAAAAGATGAGAAGGGAGTTCCTCTTAGAAATAGATTAGCAGAAGCTCGTCGTAAGCAAGCCAAAGCAGAGAGAGAGGCTGAACAATTACGTCAACAACAAGTTCAAGAAGCTCAGCCTGAATATACCCTCGACCAACTCTCTGCATTTTATGAATATACTGACGACCCTCAATCAAAGGCATGGGCTGCTGCCGAGTATAAAAAACTCGAAGATAATGACCTTACACAAAAAATCAGAAATGAATGGCAAAACCTTGAAGCTCAGAAACAATATAATCAGGCTAGGGAGCAGGCTGTTTATGAAGTTAAAAATCTTTATCCCGAGATGTTTGACCCTAAAGGCGGTTGGAATGAAAAGAGTCAATTGTTTCAAAGAACAAAGCAATATTTCTTCTCAGACCCTAATATAACAAATCATCCAAGTGGGCTTTCTGCGGCTGCACGTTTAGCTGCTGCTGACCTTTCCAGAGGAACCCTTGAGCACAGAGCCAAAGAAACTCAGGCCTTGCGAAACAAAGTTGCTAAATTACAGCGTCAGACTGTCGTCGAGGGTGCAGGTAGTCCAAGCGCCTATTCTCAGCCAAGTGCTGACTTTGCATCGGCTATTCAAAAACTTAGAAGTGGTGGTGGTACTGTTAAGGCTGGCTCTGAAGCGATGGGGCACATTCTTCGGAAAAGTGGGTTTTTAGAATAATCAAGAAAAGTAGTTATTTACGTCTTTTTTACTCATTTTCTATATTATAAACCATTGAAGATAAAAGACTTAAGAAATTATTTTATCAGTGAAAAGAACATTGTTGTAATGTGTTTATTCTAAATGATTTACAGAATAAGTGTGAATCGTTGACAGCATTCATATTTCATAGGTTATTCAATCCTAATAGTTTACACCAATTATAGAATTACTTCTAAATCAACATTCCTAAGTTGCTCCATATCAATAATTTAGGGCAATAAGAAAAGAGCAAAGAGAAGCAAAACTAAAGTTTTTTGGGTACATACTATAGGAAGACTATTCAATCTAATAGGTGGGGTTTGTTCTTTGAAATGTTGGTTATTCTTTTAGGCTTTTTCTGTGGTTATCAGCTTCGTTATCCCAAATCTCAATATGCTTAACTATTTCTTTTTGGATTTTTAAAACTTCAGGGTATTTCTCTGCTATGTAATCTTCTAAAAGAAATATATCGTCAAAATACAAAGCTATTCTCCTCATCACCTCAAGAGAAGGGATTTTGCCTTTGGTTTCGATTTCAGACAGGTATGGTGGTGTTATTCCAATATCATGGGCAAATTCGTATGCTTTTTGTTTACCTCTGAGCTTTTTTATTTTTTCGCCAATCTTCATAAAAATATTATAGCAGTATTAATTCGCTAGACAACTAATTTCTTCTTGACTTATTATTTTGATGTGTTATATTCTTAGTTAGCTGGCTAACTAATACATTGATTGTTCTTTGAAAGATTGAGGATAGACGAACGCAAAATATTAGCTGGTCGATGAAGCGGCTATGATGTGTCAAAAAAATATATGTGTTTTGCAAGTTCGAGTGCTTATCCTAGATTTGAGGCAGGAAATATTTTTTTAATCAGGGAATTCAACAACAGTTAAGAATAAGAAGGAGGTAATCATGAGAGTATCGGGATTAAGGACGGTTAGATTAATCAAAGGTCTTCGTCAGTATGACGTTGGTAAAGCAATCGGTGTGCATGAAAAAAAGGTCAGTGATTGGGAGTTAGAAAAATCGGAACCTGATTCATATGAAGTTTCAAAGTTGATTGACGTTTTGGAATGCACTTCAAACGAGTTGTATGGATTAAAATTAGTCGAGAATTAAATTAACAAATTGAAAAAAGGAAATAGAAAATGGCGATGACTAACGAAAAAGAAATCATAGACGGGCTTCGTTTGGCTCAAACAATGTTGAACGATGCCAAAGCAACATTCGAGAAGAGTGTTGAAAGAATGCCATTTGAAATAAAAGAGAAAGCATTTCGAGAGCAGAAGATTTTTGAGGCTACAGCTAAATATATCGCTGCTCGTCAGACGGTTCAGGATGTAGCTGACAAGATTGAATTTCTAAAATTAAACAAAGAAGTACTCCAAGAACAATCGCACGAGGAGAAAAAAGATGAGTCCAGAACTGACAGAAAAACTTAATGCAATAAAAAATGATGGCAAGAAGAAACCGCACTTTGCAATACTAGTTCGTGTCAGCACAGGCGACCAGAACTATTCGATGCAAAAAACGCAATGCGAAGAATATGCTAAGAAATGTGGGTTTACTTATGAAATCTTTGAAGAAAAAGAATCTACAAGGGGAACAAGACCAATCAAGCAGAAACTTATGAATCGCTTGAGGAAGAAAGAATTTGACGGTGTTCTTGTTTATTCTCTTTCTCGATGGGAGAGGTCACTTAAAATCATTGTAAGTGATATGCAGGAATTTATAGACAAAGGAATTGTGTTCGTTTCTCTGAAAGAAAACATAGATTTTTCAACTGCTACAGGAAAGTTGCAATTTCATATCATAGCCGCATTTTGCGACTTTGAACGAGAGATTATCAGAGAAAGAACGATTGACGGACTTAAAAGAGCAAGAGCTGAGGGAAAAACTCTGGGCAGACCTCCTAGGGTTTACGAGGAAAAAGGGAATCGTTCTAAGAAGAACTATCAAGAGCGTTGGGACATTTATCATGAAGCGATGGAGTCTATTAAGAATTCTACAGACGCAAATCACATCACTAATGATTTGCTTAAGCATAAACAAAAGAAAATCAGAGTATCTGCTATTCGTAAATTGCAGGAACTCCAACTACAGGGGGCTGTATGACGTATCGTTTAAAAGTCGCTACTATTGTTTGTGAATCTGAGTGGGACACTGATTTTCCAGTCGATAAATGGAAAATTTTAAAAGATTATTCAAACAAATTCGAAGATTGTGTGATTAGCTTAACAGAGGGAGGGAAATAACAATGGTTCAACAGTTAATAGATACACCAGAGTTTGCAAAAAGAGCAAACACTACTGAACGTAACATAGACTATCTTCGCAGAAAAGGTGCTTTCAAAGACGCTGTCTATTGGGTCGGAAGAAAGCCGAGATACGACTATGAAAATGCTATAAAAAATCTACAAGCTGACAGGAAATAGCATGGCTGGGGTAAGACGAAAAGGAAATAATAAGTCTAGTTGGCAAGGTTTTTATTATATAGATGGAGAGAAGTTTTCTGTTTATCTTAAAAAAGCCGATTTTCCTGCATATAGAAACGCTTTAAAAGAATGTAGGCGTCTTGAAGCTATTGGTCAAAAGCCGATGAGCAAGAATTGGGTTGTTAAAGAGTATTTAGAAGACTTTATTAACAAAAAAAGCATTGCTATTGGAACGGTAAAGAGATTCAGTGACCACGCTAGAAACTTTTGTAGGTTTTTAGAAAAAAAGCATCCTGATGCCTTTATGCACAAAGTTACAGCTGATATGGTCGAAGAGTTTAAGAAATGGATGCAAGATAACAATTACTCATCTTCATCAACAAATGGTGCTCTTAGATTATTGCGTGAGGCGTGGGAAAAAGCCAAAGACAAGCAAATAATTCCAAAGAATGTGTTTAAAGAAGTTTCCTATTTGAAGGAAGTTAAGAGGCAGAAAAGACCGCCATCCAAAGAAGAAGTGCTAAGGATGATTTATTGGTTCAAGGAAAATGCCTATATACACCTCTTGATAGTCTATTTCTTAGCAACGCAGGGCTGGCGTAGAAAAGATATTGTTACACTAAAGATGAAAGATATTGATTTAAAGAATAAAAGACTATATCTGTTTATTCATAAAGCTAAAGAAGAAGACTACATTAAGCTAGGCGAGCGGCAATGCGAGGTTATTAATGAGCACATTCTGTATCTAAAACGAAAAAGGCTATACAAAGAAGATGGATTCTTATTTCCTTCTAAGAGTAAGAAGTGCAAATCAGGGCATGTTGGTATAGACCAAACACGCAAGCTGATGAAAAGAGGCATGAAAGAACTGGACATAAAGACTAACTTCTACCCTCATATCTTCAGACATTATGTTGTGACGTTGTTAAAAGCAGCAGGCGTTTCTTCTATAAATATTGCAGAGACCACAGGGCATAGAAGTACAAGAACGATTGATGAGAACTATGCTCACCCAGACTCAGAAGTTGTAAAAAAGAATAGAGAAATTCTTGAATTAGATATAGGGCTAAGCCCAAAGAGCAGTGACTAATCTGGTGACTAAAACAATTAAAAAAGGAGGTATAGAGACGAGAGAAAGAAAGTTAAGTGCTGGAGGAGGGAGTCGAACCCTCATGCCCGTGAAGACACTGGTTTTTGAGACCAGCGCGTATACCAGTTCCGCCACTCCAGCAAGTTTTCAAAGAAATTGTTTTGGTGGAGCTGGAGGGATTCGAACCCTCGACCCCTTGCATGCCATGCAAGTACTCTCCCAGCTGAGCTACAGCCCCAAAACTTCCGCTATTTTTAATTCGGCATGGTTTTGCGGACGTGCTGATTTCCTTTGTTTGAAATTAAGATAAATCAGCCAGCCCCAATTTTCTCAATGTTCAATTTAGATGAATTGGGTGCGTGCCAATTTCCGCTATGTAAATTTAAGGTTAATCAGCCAGCCCCAAAACTTCACGAAATATTTGCGTCTAAAGATGTTCCCCAATATAGCATTTGACGAAAATTTTGTCAATGAACCCGTCTTTTTGATTGTCAACCATAGAAAGTAATGTGGTTGACAATATAGGCCAATAACTGTAATATGATTTCTTAAAAAGAAAGCATATTTTATGAAGCAAAGAATCCTTCAGTCTTTAAGGAGTTCAAAAGAGTTTCTTTCCGGAGAAGAGATAAGCAGAACCTTGTCTTTGAGCCGAAGCGCTGTTTGGAAACATATTAAGAACTTGCGCGAAGATGGATATAAGATTGAGGCTATTCCTCGCCGTGGGTATAGGCTCATTATGTGTCCTGACAAGCTTTTGCCTGATACGATTAAAGCAGGGCTACAAACGAAGATTATAGGTATCGATATTGCTTGCTATGATTCTATCGGCTCAACCATGGATATCGTATCTCAAAAAGCTTTCGATGGTTCACCAGAAGGATTTGTGGCTTGTGCTGAAACCCAGACTAAGGGACGCGGTAGGCTTGGTAGACAATGGTTGTCCTCTAAGGGCAAGGGTTTGTATTTTTCTATTCTTTTGCGTCCAAAAGCGCTTCTGTACGAGATTTCGGGGTTAACGCTTCTTTTGTCTGTTGCTGTGTCTAGGGCGATTAAAAAAGTATGCAATGTTTCTGTAAGAATAAAGTGGCCGAATGACCTTGTGATTGATCAGGAAAAAGTTGCTGGTATTTTAACAGAACTTAACGGAGAAGTTGATCGAATTAATTTTGTTGTTGTTGGAATCGGCATTAATGTTAATGAGTCAAAGAGTTCTTTGCCTAAAGAAGCGACTTCTATTCTTATTCAAAAAGGAAAAAAAGTCTCGCGTGTTAAATTATTGCAAGAAATATTAAGAGAAGTTGAGCGATATTATGTGTTGTTTCAGGATCAAGGCTTTGTGCCTATTTTTGATGAGTGGCGTGAGCTATCTGAAACATTAGGAAAATATGTTAGAGTTATCCAACCTTCTGGTTTCGTTGAAGGATATGCGGTCGATATTGATGCTCAAGGTGCTCTTTTAATTGAGCAAAAAGATAAAACGATAATTAAAAGAACCTCTGGAGAAATTATTCATCTTCGGTAAAAAACAATGAATACAAATCTTATTAATCGAACATTAGTAGAATTAGAGTCTAAGGGGTTGAGACGTTCTTTTAGAAACGTATCAGGAAAGCAATCTAGACGAATCTTGATTGACGGAAAAGATGTCTTAAATTTTTGTTCGAATAATTATTTAGGCTTAGCGGATGATGTCCGTTTGTGTGATGCGGCAGAGCAGTCTTTGGAAAATCAGGGTTTTGGGTCAGGGGCATCGCGTTTGGTGTGCGGGAATTTTGATGTGCACAGGCAATTAGAAAAAACAATTGCACAATTTAAGGGAAGCGAAGATTGTCTTGTTTTCAGCACAGGGTATATGGCGAATGTTGGGATTCTTTCGAGCGTATGCACAAGAGAAGATGTTGTTTTTTCAGATCGGCTAAATCATGCCTCTATTGTTGATGGCATTGTTTTGAGCCGAGCAGCTTTTAAGCGTTATCCTCACCGGGATATGGATATTCTTGAGAAAAGGCTTCAAGAGGCAAAAGGATATAGAAAAAGGCTTATTGTAACCGACAGTGTTTTTAGCATGGATGGAGATATCGCCCCTTTGGATAAAATTGTTTTTTTGGCAAAAAAGCACGATGCCCTTGTTATGGTTGATGAAGCTCATAGTTTTGGTGTTTTAGGAAAACAAGGAAAAGGATTAGCTGAGCATTTTGGAGTTGAAAAAGAAATCGATATTCAGATGGGGACACTAAGTAAAGCGGCTGGGTCTTTTGGGGCGTATTGTTGTGGTGCGAAAGAAATGATACAGTTTTTTATGAATAAAGCACACAGCTTTATTTATACTACGGCCATGCCGCCTTCAGTTGCAGCGGCTTCGATTAAGGCGATCGAGATTATTCAATCTGAGCCTCAGCGCCGGTCGTTAGTTTTAGGTCATAGCCAGAGGCTAAGAAAAGAATTAAAGCAGATGGGATTTGATACGCTTGATTCCTGCACGCCGATTATTCCCATTATTGTCAAAGACGAATCTTTGGCGCTTAGGTTTTCTCAAAAGCTTTTTGATGCAGGGATTTTTATTCAGGCAATTCGTCCTCCAACGGTGCCTGCAAAGACCGCGCGGTTACGTGTAACAGTTACGGCATCTCATACAAAAGAAGATATCGATTTTGTTATTGAGACTCTTCAAAGAATAGGAAAAGAATTATGTCTTATCTCATAACAAAAGAAAATATTCGTTGGCATTATAATGTGCTGGGAAAAGGAAATTGTATTTTTTTCATTCATGGATGGGCTGCAAACATGCGGGTTTTTAGCCAGCAGGCAAGATACTTTTCTCAAGAATATAAAGTTGTTCTTGTGGATTTGCCAGGGCACGGAAAAACGAATTGGAAAGAAATAACTTTTGATGACATTGCTACTGGAATTAAAGATATCGCTGATGTGATTGGTATCAACAAATTTAGTATTGTTGGAAGCTCTATGGGTGGATTTGTTGGTCTTAAAATAGCACAATTGTTTCCACAGCGAGTTGAGAAGCTCGCAATGATTGGGTCTCTTCCTAAATTCTTAAAAACACAAAAGCGTCCTTTGGGGTTAACAGAATTTGAGATGAATAAATTAAAACAGCAGATCCAGACAAAATACCCAGGTATCCTTGATATTTTTTTTCGTTCTTTGTTTACGCTTCAAGAGCGGGAGAGTGAGAAATTTAAATGGATTCATCAATTTCGAAAACAGGAAAAAGTGCCACAAAGAGAAGCGCTTGAAAGTTTTTTGGAAATGTTAAAAGAAGGGGATTTAACAGAATTTGCAGAGAGTGTGAATATTCCCATTCTTTTTTTAGCTGGTCGAAAAGATTATATTTGTTCGCAAAGTTCTCTGAAATTTATTGGAAATATTGTTCCAAAGGCAACCATTGAGTTTATGGAAGATTGTGGGCATTTTCCATTCTTAATAAAGTCTGAAGAGTTTAACAAAAAAGTTGAAAAGTTTTTAATATCTTAATTATGAATATTCTTAAAGCCGATAGGCCTCAATTATCTTTTTCCAAGGCGTCCGAGCGCTATGAAGAATCTTCGGATTTGCAAAAAAGAATTGGCATCGATCTTCTTTCGCGGATTCCAGGTAAGAAAACATATCTTTCTATTTTAGATGTTGGGATGGGAACAGGATGGCTCACAGAACGAATTGGGATAAAATTTCCTGATGCACGTTTGTTTGGTGTTGATTTGGCACCAGGAATGGTTTTAGCTGCTAAGGACAAAAACATTGATGTTGTTTTGCAGGCTGACGCCCAAAGCCTACCGTTTGAAGATTCATCTTTTGATCTTGTTGTTTCAAATTGTGCCTATCAGTGGGTCAATGATTTAGAAAAAGCATTTGCTTCAAGCCGAAGAGTTTTAAGGCAAGAAGGAGATTTTTATTTTTCATGTTTTGGAAAACAAACTTTAAAAGAATTATGGGCATCTTTTAAAAATGTTTCGAGAGATTCTATTTTGCGCGACGAACGCTGGGACAGTCTTGATCAGAACTATGTTTTTAATACGCTTGCTTCAAGTGGATTTAAAGATATTGATGTTTGCCGCGAAATAGAAGAAATAAAGTTTGATGATATGTTTGATCTAATCCGTTGGCTTAAAACAATTGGGGCTAATCAAGTTAAGCGAAGTGCATTTGTCGGTCGAGATATTTTAAATCAGGCAAATAAGTTTTATCAGGATCATTATTCTGACGGCAAGCGTATTTGTGCAAGCTTTGAGGTTATAAAAGCAAAGGCAAGAAAATGAGACGCAAACAAGGCATCTTTGTTACATCTACTGATACGAATATAGGGAAAACAATTGCGACATTTGTTTTGGCAACATTGTTGCAAGAAAGAAAAATTAATGTTGGCGTGATGAAGCCTATCCAGTGCTCGGGCCAAGACGCTTTATTTTTAAAAACATCTCTAAGCTTAGATGATCGAATAGAAGAGATTAATCCTTTTTTTGCCAAGGATCCTTTTTCTCCGCATTTAGCTTTTAAGCGATCAAAAAATAAAATTAATATTTTAAAGATAAAAAAAAATTACCAATCTTTGATGGAGAAATATGACGTTGTTTTAGTCGAAGGAGCAGGGGGATTATCTGTTCCAATTAAAGATAATTATTTGATGAGTGATTTAGCTAAAGATTTGGATTTAGATGTTGTTGTGGTTTCTTCTTTGAATCTTGGAACAATCAATCATACGCTTTTGACTATTAGTGAGGCGCGCGCGCAAGGCCTCGACGTTAAAGGTGTTATTTTTAATGAATCTTTAAGATTAAAAAAAGGTATGGTTGAAAAAACAAATCCAGATGCAATCAAGAAAATTGGGGATGTTTCTGTTTTAGGTTTTATTCCGCATTTCAAACGAATTACTAGAAGTGAAGTTATTAATCAATGCTCGAAGAAAATAGATTTGTCATTTATTTTAAAGAAAAGATCGACAGTTTCTGTTGAGAAATTTGAATCTGATGATAAAGAATATATTTGGCATCCGTTTACGCAAATGCAAGATTGGCTTAAAGCTAATCCTTTGATTGTTGAATCCGCAAAGGGGTGCTATTTAAAAGATATTAAAGGCAAGAGGTATTTAGACGGGGTTTCAAGTCTTTGGGTCAATGTGCATGGGCATCAAAAAAAAGAAGTTGATCAGGCTATTGAAAAACAATTAAAAAAAGTAAGTCATTCAACGCTTTTGGGGCTTTCTAATGTGCCAGCGGTAAACCTCGCCAAACGTTTGATTTCGATTGCACCTAAGGGATTAAAAAAAGTTTTTTATTCCGACAGCGGATCAACTGCCGTCGAGATTGCCATTAAGATGGCGTATCAATATTGGCAAAATATTGGAAAAACAAAAAAAGCAAATATTATCCATTTAGCGCATTCGTATCACGGAGATACTTTAGGCAGTGTGAGTATTGGTGGCATTGATTTGTTTCATAAGGTGTATCGTGACTTGATCTTTAAAACAATTAAGTGGCCAACGCCAAGTGCGAGTCCGTTTGACAATTCTGAGAAATTTAAAAAAGACTTTTTGCTTTCTGTTAATAAGCTCGAAATATTTTTAAAAAGATCGCATCATAAAGTTGCAGCTTTAGTTGTTGAGCCGCTTGTACAAGGGGCAGCGGGCATGATTGTTTGGCCTAGTGGAATTTTAAAGCGTTTGTCAGAAATATGTAAAAAATATGATATTTTCCTGATTGCGGATGAAGTCGCAACAGGATTTGGTCGCACAGGAACAATGTTTGCATGTGAGCAAGAAAAAGTAGTACCAGATATTTTATGTTTGGCTAAAGGAATGACCGCAGGATATCTTCCTTTGGCCGCAACATTAACGACAAAAAGAATTTATGATGGATTTTTATTTGAGTATAAAGATCAAAAAACTTTTTTTCATGGCCATACATATACGGGCAATCCTTTGGCATGTGTGGCAGCTATTGCAAATTTAGATATTTTTAAGAAGGAAAAAACTCTCGAGAAATTAAGAACGAAAATAGTATTCTTGGAAAAACAGCTTAATAAGTTTAGAAATTTAGAACATGTTGGGGCTGTGCGCCAAAAAGGATTTATGGTAGGCGTTGAATTGGTGGCAGATAAAAAGAAGAAAAAAGAATATAGATGGGAAGAGCAAAAGGGAATTCAGGTTTGTCAAAAAGCTCGAGAGAAAGGTGTCATTTTGAGACCTCTTGGCAATGTGATTGTTTTCATGCCTCCCCTTTCGATAACCAAAAAAGAGTTGGAAAAACTTTGTTCAGTAACATACCAAGCAATTAAGGCTGTGACAGAAAATGATTGTACATAAAAAAAAGAAAAAGACAGTTTTTGTGGCTATGAGCGGTGGCGTTGATTCATCTGTGGCAGCCGCACTCTTGAAAAGCAAAGGTTATCGTGTTGCTGGGATAACAATGTGTTTTAATATTTCTCTTGCGCCAGGCAAAAGGCCGTCGTGCTGTGGCGCTGATGCGATTGAAGACGCTAAACGCGTTGCGCAAACATTGAACATTCCGCATTATGTTTTAAATTTTGGAAAAGAATTAAGTGATCATGTTATTGATCCTTTTGTTGATGAATATTTAAGCGGAAGAACACCAAATCCATGTGTGCGTTGTAATCAATACGTTAAGTTCGGAACGTTGCTTAAAAAAGCAAAAGCGCTAGGCGCAGATTATCTGGCAACGGGTCATTACGCTCAAGTGAGTCGTGGAATATGGAATAAAAGTTTTAAACTAAAAAAAGGAGTGCAGGGATCCAAAGATCAATCTTATTTCTTGTATCAGATTAGAAAAGAAGACTTGCCTTTTATTTTATTTCCGCTCGGATCGTTAGTAAAAAGCAAGGTTCGAAAATTAGCTAAACGTTATAACTTGAAGAATGCTCAGAAAAAAGAAAGCCAGGATATTTGTTTTGTTCCTGATTCAGGATATCAGAAGTTTATTCGAGATCGGGCTGGAGAAGAGGTAACATCTATTGGCCCTATTAAAGATAAAAATGGAAAAATTCTAGGCGAGCATCAAGGAGTTGCATTTTATACGATTGGCCAAAGAGAAGGGCTCGGCATTGCTGTCGGAAAGCCGATGTATATTTATAAAATTGATAAAGAAGAAAATGCGATTTATGTTGGTGACAAAAATCTTTTGTTATCTAAAGAGTTTTCTGTAAAGGATGTTAATTTTATAAGTTGTGATATTCCAAAGAAAGAGATAGAGGTAAAGGTAAAAATTCGATATAATCATCCAGAAGTTAAGGCGCGATTGGTTTGTCAGAAATCCGGGGAGGTAAAGCTTTATTTGAAGCGTGCTCAGAGTTCAGTTACGCCTGGTCAGTCTGCAGTTTTTTATCGAAACAATGTTGTTTTAGGTGGAGGCATTATTAACGAGGTCTTTTAAATGGGGGAGTTTTATGGATATTAAATTTGACATTAAGAATTTAGATGGATTTATTGATAAAAATGAATGGAAGGCGATTGAGCCTGCGGTTGAAAAGGCACATCAAGATTTGATTAATAAAACAGGACAAGGAAGCGATTTTACCGGATGGGTAGATCTTCCATCCAAAATGAGTGATTCCTTAATTGACGAGCTTGAGAGTTTAGGAGAAGAGGTCCGGGCTCATTCGGATTGTTTGATTAGTATCGGTATTGGTGGCTCGTACCTTGGCGTACGGGCAACAATGGAGTTTCTTGTCGCAGATCAAAAGATGCCAGTTTATTATGCCGGCAACAATTTGAGCGCTGGTTATTTGTTTCATTTGCTTGAAAGGGTAAAGGATAAAAATGTTACGGTTGTGGTTATATCAAAATCTGGCACAACAACAGAGTGTGCATTGGCATTTCGTATTATTAAGCAATTCATGCAAAAAAAGTACAGCGCAGAAGAACTTAAGAAACGTATTATTTGCGCGACAGATGCAAACCGAGGGGCTTTAAAGAAAATTGCAGATCAAGAAGGCTATAAAACATATCCGATTTATGACGATGTGGGCGGACGTTTTTCGGTTTTGTGTCCGGCGGGTCTTGTTTCTTTGGCTCTTGCCGGTATTGACATTAGACAGCTTGTTGAGGGAGCAAGAGTTGCCGAAAAGAAGTTTATGACACCAAGTATTGATCAAAATATTGCACATCAATACGCTGCGGCTCGTTTTTTGCTGCATCAAAAAGGAAAAAAGATTGAGGTTTTATCTTCATTTTATCAGAGGCTCCCTTATGTTGCAGAATGGTGGAAACAGCTTTTTGGTGAGAGCGAAGGAAAAGATGGCAAAGGAACATTTCCTGCTTCTTTGAATTTAACTGCTGACCTTCATTCGATGGGGCAGATGATGCAGGAAGGCGAGCGAAATATTTATGAAACATTTTTGATGGTTGAAGATTCTGGTTATAAAATGATTATTCCTGAGGATGCTCAAAATTTAGATAATTTTAATTGTGTTGCAGGAAAAGATTTGGATTTTGTTAACAAGCAAGCCTATAAGGCTACAGCTGAAGCGCATTATGAAGGGGGTGTGCCTAACATGACGATTACGTTGCCATCTTTTAGTGCACATACGCTGGGACAGCTTTATTATTTCTTTCAAAAAGCTGTGGCAACAACGGGCTATTTGATGAAAGTTAATCCATTTAATCAGCCCGGAGTTGAGGCTTACAAGAAAAAGATGTTTGCACTTCTAGGACGTAAATAGAAATAAAAAGGCTCCCATTTATTTGGGAGCCTCTTTTATAAGGTGATAGACCTTGATCGCTTTCGCTATCTACTACCTCCTATTTCTAATTTAAGTATGCCATATTTTTTCTTTAGATTCAAGGCAGAGTGGGAATTTTTGTTTTTAAGATTTTTTAATATTCTTTTGTCATAAGTTGACAACCGCAGTATGCCATGCTAAAAATAGGATAGGCGAAAAGCCTATTTATATCAATATGAATAATAAAACTAAAATTTTTATAGGTCTTTTGTTAATTATTGTTGCTTTTGTTTGTGTTATAGCTGTTTCTTATTCTATTGATCAAAGAAACAAAGAAAGCATTCAAGAAACAGATGCCCTTCAAGTACAGCTTGCCAATTTGATATCCGAAAAAAGTCAGAATTTCCTTTCTGAATCTGATCAGGAGAAAGTTAAACGAGACCCGATTAAGATTGAAGATATTTTAGCGAAAGCCGAAATTATTTATGGTGATCAAGAACTTAGTCGTAAGGATGGGGTCTTGTGGGTTGATCGCAAGTCCTTGCGATGTATGGTTACTCTTGGAGTTGTTAACGGTCTTGTCTCTGGATCGTATTTAGGTGTTTATGATGAAAAAAAACGTGATGACGGGGTTATTGTTAATGAAAAGATCGCAGATGTGATGGTGGATAAAGCGTATGACATTATTTCATATGTTAGCCCTGTGAAAAAATCTTTAGATGATTTTTCTCGAGATTATTATCGAGTAACTGTAAAAAATCCCCTTTAATATCATTTTCTTTATTGGTCTTTTCTGAATCAAAGATATCATAGAAGCTAATATCGAGACCTTTTTATATTGAGAAAAGACCAGAATATTTTCATTGTTATTATTTTTAGTTTAAAAGAGGTCAGTAATCATGAAATCAAAATCTCCTATAGGACAGCTTCTTGTTGAAAAAAACATTATCAGTGCTGATCAATTGAATCAAGCATTGGTCGAGCAGAAGAAGACCAAAGAAATGCTTGGCGTCACATTGGTTCGGCTTGGTTTTGTCGATGAGGAAAAAATTTATCTCCCAATTCTTTCTGAGCAGCTAGGCGTTAAGTTTATTAATTTAAAAGATTTCTCGATTTCTCCTGATGTGATTAAGTGCGTTCCTGCCAAAATTGTTGATTATTATAAAATTATGCCTGTTGATTATAAAAACAATGTTTTAACAATTGCCCTAACAAATCCTTTAGATATTCATGTTTTAGATGATGTGTCTCTTGCAGCGAAGGCCAAGGTGGAGGCTGTTTTGGCAAGTCACAAGGATATTGAAGAAGCGATTCGAAAATATTATGGATTAGGGGCGCAAACCATTGAAAAGATGATGGATGGTGTTTCTGTCATTGACGAAGAGGATGATCAGAGTGATGTTGAAGAGCTGGATTCAGAAGCTTCAATAGGAAAATTTATTAATCAGATTCTTTTAGAAGCATATCGAAATGGGGCAACTGATATTCATATCGAGCCTTTTGAAGATGAGCTTAGTATTCGTTATCGCGTGGATGGTCTTCTACATGATGCAAAGGTTCCTGCGAATATTAAGCATTTTAAAGATTCGATCAACTCACGTATTAAAATTATGTCGAATTTAAATATTGCAGAAAAACGACTTCCTCAGGACGGACGTTTTAAAATTCGCACTAAAGATGCTGACTTGGATTTGCGTGTTTCGTTTTTGCCGACACCTTACGGGGAAAGTGTTGTTATTCGTCTTTTAAGCTCGACAAAATTGTATAGTTTATTAGATTTAGGATTAGGCGGGCAAGATGAAGTTCTCTTGGCGAATTTAATCCAAAAACCACACGGCATTATATTTTTAACGGGACCAACAGGAAGCGGAAAGACAACAACATTGTATTCTTGTCTTTCAAGGATCAACAGTATTGATAAAAAGATTATAACCATAGAAGATCCTGTCGAGTATCAGCTTAAAGGTGTTACCCAGATTCAAATTAACTCACAAGTTGGCCTTACATTTGCAGCTGGTCTTCGATCCATGTTGCGTCATGATCCAGATATTATGATGGTTGGTGAGGTTCGTGATTCAGAAACTGCTGAAATTACCATTCAAGTTGCGCTAACTGGGCATCTTGTTTTTTCGACGCTTCATACAAATGATGCCGCATCAGCTGTGGCACGTCTTTTAGATATGGGCATAGAGGCGTATCTTATTGCTAGTTCGGTATTGTGTTTTATTGCTCAAAGGCTTGTTCGCTTGATTTGTCCGAAATGTAAGCAACCTGTCGAAATGACTCCTTCTATGATTCAGAATCTTGGCTTGAAAGCAGAAGATTTGCAAGGTGTTACTGTTTACGAGGGAAAAGGGTGTGAGTTTTGTGGGATGACGGGGTACAAGGGCAGGCAAGGCATTTATGAGTTTTTGCTTTTAAATGAAGAGATCAGAGACTTAATCTTAAGGAGAGTCTCGGCTACACAAATAAAAAATAAGGCTATTGAATGCGGTATGAGAACTTTGCGCCAAAGTGGCTGGGAAAAGGTTAAAAGCGGATTGACAAGTCCAAGCGAGGTTATTCGCGTTACACAAGAAGAAAATATTTAGATTTTAGAAGATTTTTAATAGATGCCGGCCATTATTTTTTGATAGCCGGCATTTTATATATAAAAAAATGTTTTATTTAATTAATAATTATAAAATTATAAATTTTTATAGTATATAAATCTATATATACATATATTCTATATTGTTCATCTTGCAATGATATTTTTGATATGTTAGAATGACTTTGTTATGGCAAAGTTTTCTTATAAGGCTAAAAAAGGGCCTTCCCAGATGGTTGAAGATATTATCGAGGCTGAGAATTTTGATCAGGCCGTTGATAAAATTATTCAGCTGGGACTCTCGCCAGTCGATGTTGTTCCCTACAAAGCAAGCAGTGCTGCTAGATCCAAAAAAGAAACGAAATCACCAAGAATAAGAGTAAAATCATCAGATATTGTTTCTTTAACGCGACATCTTTATGACTTGATTGATTCGGGTGTTCCGATTTTACGTGCGCTTGAAACTTCCTCCCGCCAAGTTAAAAATGTTTATTTCAAGACCGTTGTTGAAAACATTCGTGCTTCTGTGGAAGAGGGAAATTCTTTGTCCGTGAGTCTTGAGGCATATCCTTATATTTTTCCGCCACTGTATATCAATATGGTTAAGTCTGGCGAAATCAGTGGAAAGCTTAATGTTGTATTGGGGCGCTTGACAGAGTCTTTAGAAAAAGATCAAGAAATGGTTTCAAGAGCGAGGACGAGTCTTATTTATCCGCTGTTGATCTTAAGCGTTGGGATTATGACAATTTTTATTTTATTAACTTTTGTTATCCCGCGTTTAACAGAAATGTTTGAGGATTTATCAGCAAGTCTTCCTTGGCCAACGTTGTTTTTGATTAATGTTAGTGACTTTTTAGCTCGGTTTTGGTGGGTAATTGTTTTGGTGTTGGGAGCAGGTATTTTTTATTTAAAAGAATTTTCTCGTTCCGGAGAAGGAAAATTTTTATTTGATCGAATGAAATTAAAAATTCCTGTTATTGGAAAATTTATCGAAAGTATCGAGATTGCACGTTTTGCAAGGACGCTGGCAACCTTGCTTGATTCGGGTGTTATCATTGTCTCGGCATTAAATTCTGTTTCTGATATTTTAGAGAACGAAGCTTTAAAAACAGATATTAAAAAAGCGGCTAAACAAGTTTCTGCAGGATCAGGCTTGACAGAAAGTTTTCAGCATAGCCGATTTTTTTCTCAGGCAGCGATTGATATGATATCGACCGGAGAGCAAGCGGGTCGTGTTGAAGCCTCTCTTTACAAGCTTGCTAACGTTTATGAAAAGCAATCAGATCAAATGATGAAAACAATTACTGCTTTGGTGGAACCGATTTTGATTGTTGTAATTGGGTCTGTTATTGGATTTGTGGTTGTTGCGATGTTACTTCCAATATTTGAAATGAATTCAATGGTTCGTTAAATAGAAAGGATAATGAAATGAGAAACAAAGAACAAGGTTTTACTTTAATCGAGATTATGATGGTGGTTATTATTTTAGGTATTTTAGGTGCAATGGTTGTGCCGAATATGGTTGGACGAGGTGAGCAGGCGCGTGAAACGGCTGCTTATTCTGACATTGAGGCTAATTTGTCAACGGCTTTAGATTTGTATGAGCTTGATAATGGAAGATATCCTACGACTGAGCAAGGACTAAAAGCGCTTTTGCAGGAGCCGACAACGTCCCCTGTTCCGATGCATTGGAATGGTCCATATTTAAAAAAGAAAAAAATTCCAAAGGATCCTTGGGGTGCAGAATATTTATACGTTTCACCTGGCATTCAAAATCCAGAAGAATATGACTTGTCTTCTCTTGGTTCTGATGGTGTCGAGAGTGAAGACGATATTACGAATTGGACACAAGAGTCTTATGATTAATTAGGAGAATAGCATCATTTCTTTTTATTTTAAAAAAGCGTTTACCTTGATTGAGCTTTTAATGGTTTTGGTTCTTGTTGCTCTTATTGCAGGGCTCGCTCTTCCAAATCTTCTTAAGGGACGAACATATATAGAGCTAAAACAAACTGCTAAAGACATGGCTCGTGTGATGCAATATGCACAACAGCGTTCTGTTATTGATAATAGAGAGTATCAGATGCAAATTGATTCTTCAGAGAATCGATATTGGTTAATGGCTGAAGTTTTAAGTGATGATGTGATTATGATTGAAAAAGAGTTTGAAAAGATACCTGGGAGAATGGGAAAAGTTTTAACTATTCCAGAAAAGATTGAGGTTCAAGCCGAGAAAGAAACGATTCATTTTTATCCAAATGGATTAGTTGAAAAGGTTCAAATTAATCTTACAGATCAGAAGAACAAGATTGTTGTATCGACAAAAGAACAAAGAGGCAGTGTTTATGTTTATGAAGCTGAAGAATAGAAAAGAGGGGTTTCTTCTTCTAGAGGTTCTTTTTACAGTTGCTATTTTGTCTGTTGGAATTGTTTTGATTGTTCAGTCCCATATTGCAAGTTTACGCGCGGGTATTTATAGTGATGATTTTTTTAAGGCATCTTTTTTGTTGCGAAATAAAATGAATGAGGTTTTAGAGCAGTCTGTTGTGGACCCTGACTTAAGCGAAAAGGATTCTTTTTCACCTCCCTATGAGAATTTTCATTATGATCTTAAGGCGCAAGAGCCAGAGTGTGAAGAACAGTGTGAAGGATTAAGCGAGGTTGTTTTAACGGTATCTTGGAGAAATGGCCAAAGAACAAATTCAGCGTCAGCGACAACATATGTTTTCAATACATTTTAAAGGAATAAAAAGAATTTTGTTAAGGACAGAAAAAAAAGGATTTTCTTTAATAGAAGTTTTGATTGCCCTTGCAATTTTTTCCGCTATTGTTGTCACTCTTTATAGTACATTTTGGAGTGGAATTAAGATTGATCAAAGGCTAGAGGATAAAACATACCGTCAGGCGAGCTGGGCTCTTGAAGAGATGGCCAAAGAATTTGAAAATGCAGTGAAATATGATTTTTCGAATTCGTATCCTGATATCAATGAATTCTCTGGAGAAAAAGACAGGGCTTCTTTTTTGTTGCCAACAGACCAAGGGTTGAAGGTTATTCAATATTATTTAGAGCAACCCGAAGAAGTTTTTGTGCATAAAGTGATCATAGGAAAACGGTCTAAGAAAAATGTTTCTGTTACAGAAAGCCGGCAAGACGCTTCGGTTCAAGAAATTTTAGTTCGAGAAGAATGCAGTTTAGTTGATTTTATTAATGGAACAAAGGCTGACTCTTTAAAAGAGGCGGTTTGTTTTAATGTTGAAGAGCAAGGCTTAGAATTTTTATATGCTTATCTTGAAGCGTCAGAAGACGATTCAAAGCTTGACTGGCAGGATAACTGGAAGAATAATTATATTCCTGCAGGGATAAAAGTGAATCTTAAGCTTGTTGGTCAAAAAGAGCGTGACGTGCTTATTGTTAGGCGCAGTATTTATATTCCTGCTGGCCGCTGGGGAGAGGAAGAATCGCTTTGAGGGTAAAACGACAAATTCTTTTCTTTAAGAATGATTCTGGTGTCATCATGATTATTGGGTTATGGATTCTTGTCGTTCTTTCGATTTTGGCTATTGGTCTGGGACGAAGAACTAGAATTAATTTAGCGTTAGCTAAGTATACTATTGCAAAAACAAAGTCTGATTACCTAGCTTGGGCAGGAATTAATTATACCTCAAAGCAGATGGATAACTTAACGACAGAAGGCACGGAAAATAGAATTGATACACTTTATCGATGTGGGGTTTATTTTAACGATGGACAAGAAGCGCAAGATATTTTTAAAGAAATTCCATTAAAAGAAGGAACTTTTGATATTCGGTATAATATTTATGATATGCTAAATAGTCGGATAGATGTTTGCTATGGAATTCAGGACGAAGGAAGGCGGATTAATCTCAATTCTCTTAATAGTGGTAATTATGAAGTTTTAAGTTATTTGCTTGTTCTTTTAGGTGTCCAAAGCGCTACAGCTGATGAAATTGCTTCGTCGGTTGTTGATTGGATAGATGTCGACAGCGATGTTTTTAACGCGCCTTTTGGGGCAGAAGATGATTTTTATATGTCGCAGGAAAAGTCGTATCATTGTAAGAATTCTATTTTTAATAATATCGAAGAGATGCTTTTGATTAGGTCAATGGATGATGAGATATTTAAGAAATTAAAAGAATATATAACCGTGTTTCCAGCCCAAGAGGCAGATTTTTCTATCAATGTGAATACGGCATCGGAGATTGTTTTGAAATCTTTTTTTTATACGTTTTTGGATGAAAATCAAGGAACGGCATCTCCGGCGGATGTTGATTCTCTTGTTTATACGATTCTTGAATATAGACGAGGTCCAGATGGAAGGCCGTGCACTCCAGATGATCGGGTGATAGAGAGAAATGACATAGCTGCCATTCCGTTTACTGGTCCTGAGTCTGGTATTTTTCAAAGTGCAAGTGCGCAAGGCAAAATAAAGGAAGAAAGCTCTTATTATCGCATTAAGGCAAGAGGGAAGAGTTCTTTTTTAGATGTTGTTTCTGAAATTGAGGCGGTTGTTGACAGTGAAAGTCTTGCAATCGTATCTTGGAGCAAGAACTAAATATGACAAAATCAGTAATTACAACTATTGAAATTAGTGAATCACATGTAAAGTTATTGCAGGTTCTAAGAAAAAGAGGACGGATACGGCTTGTTCGTCATCAAGCAAAAAAAATTACTGATCCTTCTTTTGACGGCATCGCTGGCCTTCTGTCCTCGATGGTTGATGATAAGGTAAAGGAAAGCCATATTATTGGTGTTATTCCCAGAAGTCAGGCGATGATTCGATATTTTTCTCTGCCTTCTCATTCCGAACAAGAGTTGGGCAAGATGGTTTCTTTGCAAATTGGGAATAAGACGCCGTATGCAAAAGAGGATATTGTTTTTGATTATTCTTCAATAGCGAAAGAATCTAACGGGTATAGTAAAGTTTTGGTAGCAATTGTCCATAAAGAAGTGGCACAAAAATATTTAGATATTTTTAAGAAATGTCAGATAACATTAAATAGTTTGACACTAAGTTCTAGTAGCATTGTTAATGGATTTTATCATTGGCAAAAAGCTATTAGAAAAGAAGACCTCTCTTCTTCGATGGTTGTCAATGTGGATACCTCAGATAGCGAAATTTGTTTTTGTTCAGAGGGAAAGCTTTTGCTTTCACGGAATGTCCGATTTGGGGCTCGAGATCTAGGGGGCGACTATCAAGATGATTTTGTTAGAGAAGTTTCGCTGACACTTGAATCTTATCGAAAAGAAAACCTGGGTTTGTTACCAAACCGTATTGTTTTGATTTCATCCCTTCATGAGAGCGTTTTTTTAAAAGAAAAAGTTTTTGAAGAGATAAGAATCCCGGTTGAGATTATTGATCTTTATCGTGTTTTCCCGAAAACCAAAGATTGCCTTATTCCAATTCTTTCAGAAGGAGATTATTTCTCTTCTTCTAGTAGCTTAGGGGCTGTTTTTCGTGGACCGCAAAAACCATTTGATCTTTTGCCTAAGAATGTAAATGCGATAAGAGAAATGAAAGCGCAGCAGGTTATGTGGATACAGCTTATAGGGCTTGTTTTTGTAGCCGGGTGTTTAGCTGCAGCTACTTTTTATTTTAATTTGAGTCAAGAAAAGAGTATTCTTAAAAAACTAGAGGAGCAAAATCTTAAGCTTAAGCCCCGCGTTGAAGATGTTCAAATAAAAAAGAGTCGCATTGTGGATATTGAAAATTATCTTGTTTCTGTTCCCTCGATGGTTGATGTTGTTCACGAACTTTATCGACTAACGCCAGAAAATATTTCATATCGTAGTTTGAATGTTGACGATAGCGACAATTTGATAATCCAAGGGATTTCTGAAGAAAGAGCGGATGTTAATGAATTCCAAAAGAATTTAATTGGTGCGCCTTCTTTTAAAGATGTCAATTTGCAATATGCGACTCAGCGAAGAGTTTTTGAAGGGGAAATTACTGATTTTAAAATAACGTGCAAGATTGATCAAGACTTCTTACAGGAAAAACAATGATAGTCAAACGTTTATCAAAACGAGAAAGCCAGATTTTTATTTTATGTATTTTAGTTTTCTTAATTTACATTGGTTTTCAGTTTGTTTACAAGCCGATTAAGTCACAAGAAGACCTTTTTGAAAAAAAGATTAGCGTGATAAAGAAAAAGATTAAAAAGAATTTAAATATTTTGAAAGAAGAGGGAGTTGTTAAGATAGCGTATGATCAGTATTTAGAGGCTTTTGCACAGAAGCTTTCTGATCAGCAAGAGATGAGCCGAATTTCTTCTGAAATTGAAGCAGTTGCTAAAGAAGCAGACATTAAGATTATAGATATGAAGCCTCAGAGGATTCGAGAGGAAAGTTTCTTTAAGAATTTCTCGCTGACTGTTCAGACCGAAGGAACGATGAATTTAATTATGAAATTTTTGTATTTTCTTGAACAAAAGCCGCATCATTTTCAGATTGAAGAGGTGCGCTTAGAAAAACGTTCTATTCGCTCGCAAGATATCCGATGCGAAATTGTTGCTAGTCGTATTTTGCTGGATCCTTCCAAATAGGAGCACTTCGTAAGAAAATCCGCTTTATTATTGACAAAATACATAGGTTTTGTTATTTTGAGAGTATGACTATCCGAGTAGGGAGTAATACTTAAGTATATGAAAAATATATATTTATTGAAAGATTTGGCTGTTTCAACAGGTTATTCAACGCATACATTGAAATATTATTTGGGCATTGGGCTTTTAGAAGAAATTGGTCGTAGCCCAAGTACACATTTTAGATATTTTGATGATAAATCTGTTACGCATCTTAAGAAAATTCGTGTTATGCGGAGCCAAGGGTTGTCTTTAAAAGAAATTAAAATAAGGTTGAAGAAACAACTATGAGCTATTATGAAGTTTTAGATATCCGCAATGAACCTTTTTCAACAAGTCCTGATCCGGACTTTTTTTATCATTCAAGAGAGCATACAACTGCGTTAAAACGCTTGGAAATCGCTATTCGTCTTCGAAGGGGTTTGAGTCTTATTTTAGGTGATGTTGGTGCAGGAAAGACAACCTTGTCTAGAGCGTTGTTACAATCGTTCGCTGGAGAAGAAAATAATTTTATTTTTCATATGATTCTTGATCCAGATTTTAAAAGTGAATATCAGTTTTTGGCTCATTTGACAAAAATGTTTGGAGTGAGTCCTTTTTTGCGTTCTGCGATGGACCATCGGGAGGCGATTGAGAAGTATTTATTTCAGAAAGGCGTTGAAGAAGGAAAAATAATTATTCTTTTAATTGATGAAGGTCAGAAATTATCACTACCTTTTATTGAGATATTACGAACGCTTTTAAATTATGAGACAAATGAGTTTAAGTTGCTTCAGCTGGTTATTTTAGGGCAGATGGAGCTTTTGCCGAGAATTAAGAAGATTAATAATTTTATGGATCGTGTAAGCTTGCGTTATATTATCAATCCTTTGGATGAGAATGAGACTGCACAGATGATTTATTTTAGACTTAAAAAAGCTGGTTTTAGTGGTCATCGAGATATTTTTAGTTATGAGGCTATTAAAAAGATTTATGCGTTGAGTCAAGGATATCCAAGAAAAATTACTTTGTATTGTCACAATGCTTTAGAGAGGCTTGTCATGGATGGGAGAGAAGTTGTCACCGGAGAGCTAATTGATTCTTTAGCTGAAGAGGAAAGTCGCTGGGGTACAGATGAATAGAGATGGTTCGCCAGAAGAAAAGCTTTTAAGTATTATTAGGAAAAAAGATAAGCCAGTATCTTCAAAGAATCCTGAAGTTGAGGATGTTCGAGAGAAGGCTGTTTCTAGTGGGTTTGATCGGGTTTTTCGAATATTGAATCAGCTGATGATTTTGATTATTTTAGTTTTGGCAGGATATTTATTGTATACTTTTGTTTCTTCGCAAAATAAAGCAGACGATTTTGTCATTAGCGAAGATCCTACAGAAATTAATGAAGTCATTGATTTAAAAGAGAAGAAAAGTAAGCCATATGAATATTATGCAAAGCAAATAGAAGCACGCGATGTCTTTTCTAGGCCAGAACCAGAAGAAGAAGTGGAGAACAAAGTTATTGAAAATATTGATTTATCGAAAAGTCTTCGTTTGGTTGGTATTGTTTTAGGGGATATTCCAGAGGTTATTATAGAAGATATAAAATCTAATCAAATATTTTTTCTTCATCAAGGAGACGAAATCTTAGAAGGACGAGTTGAGTCTATAAAAGAAGGCAAAGTTATTTTAAATTATAAGGGATCTCAAACAGAGTTGTTTCAGTAAAATATTTTTATTTTTTTAAAGGAGATAAAATGAACATAAAAAGAAGTTTTATAATATTTTATTTAGTTATTTTTGTTTTTTTTATTGCAGGCTCCATGGGCTATGCGCAAAAGAGCGGATCCAGATCGACAATTGACGATGCTCTTGATTTTTTTGAGCAGGTTCAGATAGAAGATCCTAAACCGAGAGCGTATTCTGGAGAAGTTTTTTCGGCGCGAAATGTTAATGAGATTAATCAAGTATCTAGGTCGAATAGGCGCGCTTCTGAAAGCGTTATGCTAGATGCTCTTGAGCTAAAAGATATGGATATTGTGGATGTTTTAAAATTGATTTCCAAGAAAAGTGGACTTAATATTGTTGCCGGAAAGAATGTTCGAGGCAAAGTGACGATTTATTTAAAAGATGTGAACGTTCGAGATGCGCTTCAGATTATTCTTGATTCGAATGATCTGGCTTATGTTGAGGAAGATGGGATTGTTAAAGTTTTAACGGCACAGGATTTCCAGCAAATATACGGATATAAGTTTGGCCAGGAGACTGAAACAAAATTAATTCAACTTGAGTACGTTAAGGCAGAGGAGATCGTACCTGTTTTAACTCAAATGAAAAGCCAGATTGGCTTGGTCACATTTGATAGCAAATCAAATACGTTGATTATTACAGATAGGCCTGAAAAGATTTCTTTGATGAGAGAGGTTATTCAGCGCGCAGATATTCCTTTGTCAACGAGAGTTTTTTCATTGCGTTATTCCAAGGCCGATGAAGTGGCTGGTAAAATTCAGAATTTGCTAACAAAAAATGTTGGTAAGCTTGAATTTGATGAGCGATCGAATAAAATTTTTGTTACGGAAACGAAAGAAAAAATCGATGAGATTATATCAATGATTAAAGCGTTTGACGAAAAACACCCTGAAGTTTTAATTGAAGCGAAGATCCTTCAAATTACTTTAAGCAATGATTATAAGATGGGGATTGATTGGGAGGCTGTTGTTTCAGATTTTCATACTTTGGATTTCAAGAGTACGTTTAGTAGCTTGACAAGCGCAGATAAAGGGGGAAGACTCAGCATAGGTACAATTGCCAATGATGATTATAGTGTTTTGATTGAGGCGCTTGAAACGATTGGGAAGACCAATATTCTTTCGAGTCCGAGAATTGCAGTTATAAATAATGAAGAAGCTAAAATCTTGGTTGGCGCGAGTGAGCCTTATGTAACAAGCGAAACTGTAACAACCGCTTCTGGACCGACAACAACATCAGAAACTGTTAATTTTATTGAAGTTGGCGTTAAGCTTTTTGTAACACCAACGATTCACGGCGATGGTTATGTTACGATGAAAATCAAGCCTGAGGTCAGTTCTCTGACAGGATATGTGACAACAAGTACAAATAATAAAATACCAACTGTTGAAACGTCTGAGGCAGAAACAACTGTCATGGTCAAAGATGGTGTTACTATTATTATTGGTGGGTTAATTAAGGAGCAAGATATTCGAACAGTTAACAAGGTACCTCTTTTAGGGGACATCCCTTTCTTGGGGCCTATTTTCCGAAATGAAAGCAAGGAAATAGAAAAAACAGAGATCGTTATCTTTTTGACGCCGAGAATTATTACTGGAGATGTTTTGTCTGAAGAGGATATTTTTGGAAAGTAAATTATGGTGATTCGATTATTCTTAACAGCAATTTGTTTGATTTTTCTTTCAGGTTGTGCAGCAACGCCATTTCAAAGATTGGAAAAAAAAGATCTTGTTTTAAAGGATCTTTGCGCGCGTTACGGGTTTAGCTGTACGATGGACAGCGTTACTCAGCTTATTAAGTTAAAGAGAAAAGGATTTGAGGCTCGAGGCTTAATTGGAAGTAGCACCGTCGTTGTTGACGGGAAGGATGTTTATTTAAGCAGGCCAATCAATATTTCGAAAGGAATTGTTTATGTCCCTTTTGATTTTGAGCAACAAGTTATGATTTTGCTTTCTAAAAAAGCAGGACCTTCGGCCAAAGCATTTCAGAAAATTATTATTGATGCTGGCCATGGAGGTAAGGATCCGGGTGCGATTACTCTAACAGGAACCCAAGAAAAAGATATTGTTCTTGATATTGCTAATCGGCTTTCAGATGCTTTGAAAAAAAGAGGAGCAATCGTTCTTCAAACAAGAGACACAGATGAATTTTTGTCTTTAGAGCAGAGAGTCGAAGTTGCGCGTTCAGAGAACGCAGATTTATTTATGAGTATCCATGCTAATATTGCCAGTAATTCTGGAGTAGAGGGTTTAGAGACGTATTATTTAGGATTTTTAGGGCAAGAAGATAAGAAAGAAATATGTTGTGTTGAGAAACATAAAAAAATGTTTCAGAAATATAAAATGGAGCAAAGTGATGACAATGTAAAGAAGGTTTTATTGGACATGTTGTATGCATATAAGCAGCAATCATCGGGTGATATTGCAAGGCATTTGTCGCGATACACTGCTGAAAGGATTACGACAAGAGACCGCGGGGGCAAAACAGCTAATTTTTATGTTTTAAAGAACACTTTGATTCCTGCTATTTTAGTTGAGGTTGGATTTTTATCGAATCAGAAAGAAGAACAAAAATTAAAAAATAGTTCCTATCGTCAGCAGATTGCTGAAAGTTTAGCTGACGGCTTGATGCAGTATAAACAATGAAAATTATAAATAAAAGAAAATATGCGATTGGAGTGTTTGATTCAGGGCTTGGAGGTCTCACCGTTGTCAAAGAGCTTATCAAGCAGCTTCCTAATGAGCACATTGTTTATTTCGGAGATACAGCTCGTGTTCCGTATGGAACAAAATCGCTCGAAGCGATTATTCGTTTTTCTAAAGAAAATGTTCACTTTCTCCTAAAGCATAAGGTTAAAATGATTGTTGTTGCTTGCAACTCTTCTTCCAGCCTTGCGTTACCGACATTGAGAAAGGAATTTTCTTTACCGATTATCGGCGTTATTGAGCCTGGAGCAAAAAAAGCATGCGAAACTACAAAAAATAGAAGAATTGGCGTTATTGCAACATCTGCCACAATTCAGAGTCAGAAATATGTCCGAATGATAAAAAAGATTCTTAAAAAAGCAATCGTTAGTTCGCAGGCTTGCCCTCTTTTTGTCCCTTTAGTTGAAGAGGGATGGTTTTCGGACAGGATCACACGGGACATTGCCAAGAAATATCTTTCCACTATGATTCAATCAAAAATCGATACGCTTATTTTGGGATGCACACATTATCCTTTGCTTAAAGAAATTATTGGTTCTATTATGGGAAAAAAAGTTTTTCTTGTTGATTCAGCAAAAGAAGTCGCTGAAGAAGTTGCAGAGGCTTTAGAAAAAATGAATCTAGCGAATCGCTCGTTGATCAAGGGGAACCATCGTTTTTTTGTCAGTGACAAGCCACAGCATTTTAGAAGTCTTGCAAAGCGATTTTTAGGATATGATATCAAAAACATTAGAAAGGTTTAATTTTTATGTATGAGCTAACTGTTAAGTCAGATTTTGCTTCTTCTCATTCTCTGAGAGATTATCAAGGAAAATGTAAGAACTTGCATGGGCACACATGGAAGGTTGAGGTTGTTTTTATTGGAGAACAATTAAACAAGACCGGGATGCTCATCGATTTTACAGAAATTAAGAAAGGATTAAAAGAAGTTGTTGATGCTCTTGATCATACGCATCTTAACGATCTGGCAGACTTTAAGGAGCTCAATCCAACTTCTGAAAATATTTCAAAATATATTTTTCAACAAATACTTAAAAAACTTCCTTCTGTAAAAATTAAGTGCGTTACTGTTTGGGAGTCTGAGAACGCAAGCGCGACTTATTATGAGTAAAGAAAAGAAAAAGGCAGTTGTTTTATTGTCTGGCGGCCTTGATTCGGCAACGGCCCTTTATATCACCAAGAGTAAGGGGTTTGCGCCTTATGGCCTTATTTTTGATTACGGCCAAAAACATGCAAAAGAAATTCTGCAAGCAAAAAAGATTGCAAAAGCTGCTCAGTGTTCTTATAAGGTTATTAAGATTTCTTTTCCCTGGAAAGGCTCTGCGCTTTTAGATGAAAAGAAAGAAATTCCTAAAAAACGTTCTTTCGTACAAATGGAGAGTAGCATCCCGTCAACGTATGTTCCTTCTCGCAATATCATCTTTTTGAGTTTTGCTTCATCGTTTGCTGAAAGCATTGGTGCTTGTGCAATTTTTATAGGCGTTAACGCGATTGATTATTCTGGGTATCCGGATTGTCGACCAAGCTTTATTTCTAGTTTTCAGAAAGCTTTAGACGTAGGAACTAAAGCAGGAGTGAGTAAAAAGAAAATCAGAATTTATGCTCCGCTTATTTCTAAAACAAAATCCCAAATTATTAAAATAGGACTTAATCTAAAAGTACCGTATCATTTAACGTGGTCTTGTTATAAGGGTGGGCTTAAGCCTTGCGGCGCATGTGATAGTTGTTTGCTTCGGCAAAAAGGTTTTGATATGATTAAGTATAAAGATCCAGCCCTTAAATGAAATCCAAAATTTCAGAAATTTTTCGATCGATTCAAGGAGAAGGTAAATACTTAGGAATACCTCAAGTATTTATTCGTTTTTATGGATGTAATATAAAATGTTGTTGGTGTGATACTCAAACGAGTCTGGAGCAAGAGGGAAAAAGCGCTTTTAAAGAGTATTTGAGTCAGGACCTTATAAGGGCTGTTTTGAAAGAAGCTCAAGGCGTTCACTCTGTTAGCTTGACAGGTGGAGAGCCTTTGCTTCAAAAAGATTTCTTAAAAGAATTTCTACCTCTTTTGAGGCAGAACGGGTTTTCCACTTACCTCGAAACGAACGGTATTTTGTTTTCATCTTTAGAGGAAGTGATTGATTATATCGATATTGTTTCTATGGATTTTAAGCTTCCAAGCTCAACAGGACAAAAAGCATTCTGGAAAGAGCATGAGTCATTTTTAAACATTGCTACAAAGAAAGATGTTTTTGTCAAATGCGTTATTTCGCTTGATACAACAGAAGATGACGTGTGTTTTGCTGCAAAACTTGCATCTAAAGTGAATCGTGATATAGTATTTATTCTGCAGCCGAATACATTCGAGATGGAAGCCGGCGTTGTTGATCAATGCCAGAAATTTCAAAGATTGTGTTTAAAATATTTGAGGGATGTTCGCGTTATTCCTCAAGTGCATAAAATAATAGGGGTACGGTGAAAAATGGTAAAAAAGACATACAAAGGGCTCCAAGAGCATATTCGGGACCTGAAGGTTCCGAAGATAGATGTTTGGAAAAATAAGTATCAAGATCGAGATTATACTGTTGATCTTTCGACAAGCGAGTTTACCTGCATTTGTCCTAAGACAGGGCTTCCAGATTTTGCGACAATTAATATTTATTATAAACCGGATAAAACATGTGTTGAGCTTAAGTCGTTTAAATATTATCTTATTTTTTATCGCAATGTCGGTATTTTTCATGAACATTTAGCAAATAAAATTCTTGATGATATTGTTAAGGCATGTCAGCCACGCTGGATTAAAGTTGAAGTTGTGATGGGTACACGCGGAGGCATTCAAACGACGGTTACAACAGAATACCCGCAAAGCTAACAGAAAGGATTTAGTCATGCCAAGAAAAGATGGTAGAAAATTGGATCAATTAAGAGAGATTGAAATCACGCGAAATTATTTAAAGAATGCACAAAGTTCTTGTTTGATAAAGTTTGGCGATACGCATGTTATTTGTACGGCGACCATTGAAGACAATGTGCCGATTTTCTTAAGAAATTCAGGAACAGGATGGCTTACGGCAGAATATGGCATGTTACCATGTTCTTGCTCCTCTCGTATTGTGCGCAATAAGATATCTGGGCGAACACATGAAATTCAGAGGTTGATTGGGAGGTCTTTAAGAAGCGTTGTTGATTTTGTTCGTTTAGGTGAGCGAACTATTAAAATTGATTGCGATGTTATCCAGGCTGATGGCGGAACAAGGACTGCCTCGATTACCGGTGCATATGTTGCGCTTGTGGATGTCTTAAAGAAATTTAAAAAAGATATTAAATTAGTGGAGCTTCCTATAAAAGATTATGTCGCGGCTGTAAGTGTTGGCGTTTTTAGCGGTGAGCTTTTGCTAGATTTGGATTTTTTAGAAGATTCAAAAGCTGATATGGACATGAATGTTGTTATGCGCGGATGTGGCGACTTTATCGAAGTGCAAGGGACTGCGGAAGGATTGCCTTTTTCAAAAGAACAGATGGATCAAGCGATTGTTTTAGCCAAAAAAGGGATCGAAGAATTGTTTGATATTCAAAAGAATGTGTTAGATAGCTAAAAAGATGAGAGAGCTTTTAATTGCAACAAATAATCAAAAGAAACTAAAAGAATTAAAAGAACTTTTATCTGATCTTCCTTTAAGAATTACTTCATTAAAAGATTATAAAAATATGCCTAAAATTGAGGAAGACGGCAAAACATTTTCTCAAAACGCTTTAAAGAAAGCATCTACGATATCTATTTATACAAAGAAGCTTGTGATGGGAGAAGACTCTGGGCTAGAGGTAAAGGCGTTAAATAATTGCCCTGGTGTTTTTTCTGCTCGTTTTTCGGGAGCGAATGCTACAGATAAAAAGAACAATCTAAAGCTGCTAAGATCTTTAAACAAAGTTCCTTTGAAAGAAAGGCAAGCGCGATATCGCTGTTGCGTTGCTTTGACAGATCAAAATGGTATTGTTGGTGTTGTCTCTGGAAGTTGTAGCGGGATTATTTCTTTGCGATCAAAAGGAAGAAATGGTTTTGGGTATGATCCTCTTTTTTTGATTTCTCGATATCGTAAAACTTTTGGAGAGCTAGATCCTTGCATCAAATCAAAAATCAGTCATCGTGCGCGTGCACTGAAAAAATTCAAATTTATTATTAAAAAATATTTGGAATCCCATCCAGAATAAGATCTTTGGTTTTTTTGATTATTCCGCTTGGAGAAGGAACAATGTAGTATTTAGGGTCTCTCAATGTTCCTGTGATTTTAACGGTTAAAAAAGTGTTGGCTTGAGTTAGAATAGCGGCTATTGTTTTCTTAAACGATTGAGAGTTCTTTATGGCGTTTTGTTCAAATTTTGAAACGACATCTAGATCGAGGTCTCCGTTAAAAGAAATATCTCCATTGCAATTAAGTTTCATTTGATTTCCTTTTAAAATTCCGTCCTGAATAAAAACTTTTTCATTCTTAATAACAAAATTACTTTGCGCATTGTCAAAAGCAATATTTTTGTACTCTGGAATAAAAAGTAATTTTCCGAGTCCTTGGACAAGGTCAAGTTGCCAGAGCTCTCCTTGATCAACAGAGATTGAACCTTCGCCTTTGCTAAAATGGATATCGGAAAGAGGTCCGTTTCCTTGGTAGGTTGCTTGTAATATTCCGGAGATTTCTTTGTCTTTAAGAGGTGTTGCATTTTTAAGTTTTTCTAGGTTTAGGTCTTGAATGCTTGATTCGATTTTGTAAGGCATCTCATGAATCGACAAATCTGCGGAGGCTTCAGCTTTTAGGGCACCTTCGTAAAAAAGAGCAGAGATAAGGCATTGATTGATGAATTGATCACGTTGATCAAATTTAAGCGAGACAGAAGTTAGCTCATAATTTTCAAGAAAGACTTTGTTGCTTGTTAATTTTAAGAGCAATGTCCAGTTGAGCCATTCTTTGGGGTTTCCTTCAAAAGAGCTTTTGATTGAGCATAATCCTCTTGGATCAAGTTTTTTAAATTTTTCTTTAAAAGGTGGAATTAATTCGGACAGATGTTCTAGCTGAAGATTTCCGTTAATATCAACATTAATATTCCATTTGGAGTCTTGAGGGTAAAAGGCTTCTCCTTGGACAAGCAAGTCGGTGTTTTTATAATTTATTTTTAGAGAGCTAATTGTAAAACGATCTGGCATCAATTTTATGTGCGCATCGGCCTTAAGCCCATCGATAGTAATTTTTGTTAAAAGAGTGTTGAAGGCAAGCGACCCATCAAGTATATATTTTTGTTCTTTAAATACGCCTTTTAAGTTTTTCCAGATGGCATTGTCTGGTAAGAAATGAAACGTAGACAAGCTATTGACTGCGTAAGAGACCTCCCCGGATATATCTGTTATTTCAGAAGGTAGCTTTTTTGTCTTGATGGCGACATCTTTTAGGGAGGCAGAGATTTCAACAGAGGAATTTTTGATAGATTTTGTTGTTCCTGTGTATTTAAAGTTAAGAGAAGATTGACCTTTGATATCGGCACTGGGATCGGTTAAGATTTCTTTAAATATATTTTTAAAATTATTTAAATTGATATTCGATAGCGTGCCTTGAATATCAAGAGTTGGCTTTTGAAAATTCATTAATTGGCCTGAGATTTGAAATGGAGTATTAAAGATAAGGCCAGTTAGCTTAGGGGATGATATTTGGTTGTTTTTAAAATCGACTGTTCCTTTAATATTTTCTATTGTTTCAAGATGAGGAATGTTTGTTAGTGTGGCCAGAGACATTGTGATGGATCCAGAATGTTGTAGGCGTTCTTTTTCTTCTTTTGGGGTGAAGACAGTTTTTATTTTTAGTGTTGGGTTTCCAGAAAAATGTTTTTTGTCTGAAAAAGAAAGGATGGCATCTTGTAATTTAAGAGTTAAATTGGATGTTAAAATTTCGGCTGTGCGTTCAAAGTCAGCTGCGCCCTCAACATATCCTGAGAAATTTGCTTTGTTTTCAATATTTCCTTTAAAATTTTCAATCTTTAAGTTTCCAGAAGAATGAACTGTTTCATTCTTTTCTTCTAAAAAGAAATCGTAGAAAATATTTCCTTCAGCTCTACTTTGCTTATTAGCAATTAAAATGCTTTGATTTAGATAAAGTTTCCCTAATACGGACCATATTCCACTTTTGATCGTTAGTTCCTTAATGGAGACAGTAGGCGTTGAAGTAAAGTATATTCCGTTATTTGTTGATAGTTTTGTTTCTCTAAGAGAGATTTCACCTTTAGCTGTTATTTTTTTGTTTCTTTGAGAGATATCAAAAGCAGCGATGTTGATAAAACTGTTTTCTAGATTGAGGGTCGACGTTTTAATGTAGGGTGCAAATTCTTCGAGCGAGAAATTCTCGATGTTGAATGTTGATAGGAAGTCACCAGAATCGATTTGGTAATTAATGCTTGAAATGAGTTTGAGAGAATTTTTGTTAGAAGGCATGATTCTGATGTTTGCAGTAAACCCTTTAGGCAGGGCAAGGTGAGCCGAAAGATTGATGTTTTTAATTATTTCGATAGGATCTTTGGATAAGTTTTTGTCTGAGAAAATAACAATGCCGTTGGTGATATTAAGTGCTCCAATATAAGCTGTGATTTCATTCTTGGTTTGATTTCTTTTTTTTTGATTTTGAGATAAAAGATCGCTAAAATTCCATTCTTGAGTTCGTTCTTTTGTGATGCGTATGACAGGATTTGTAATAACAAGAGAAGGGATGATAGCCTTTTTTTGCATTAAGGCTGGGATATAAAAAATGCTTATTGAGGCTTCCTCAACAGATAAAAAGGGTTCTTTTTTTTGATTTTTCTCAAATATTTTAAGTTTTGTTAGGACAAGTCCTTTTAGCGGAACATAATGAAGATCGCTGATTAAAACATCGCGCCCAATTTTTTGCGTAATTTTCTCAATAAGAATATTTTTGAGTTTTTTTGGCAAGAGGACTTCGTTGAGGTAGGCTAGCCCAGTTGTTAATATGGCAAATATTAGGATAAGAAGCAAGATAGTCTTTTTAAGCATTGCATCATTATAGCAAAACATCCTAACTCTTCAATAGTTGCAAGATTTTAATCGTTATGATATACTGTTTTCTCAATTCACACAAAAGGTGGATTCAAATCGGGGAGTAGCGCAGCTCGGTTAGCGCGTCTGTTTTGGGAACAGAAGGTCGAGAGTTCAAATCTCTCCTCCCCGACCATTTTTATCCAACATGAAACAATCGCTTCGCTCCTATTTTTATTATATTTTTTTAGATTCTTGGCATCCTTTTGCATGGCTTGCTCTTATTGGCCTTTCTATTTATGCGCAATCTTTATTTTTTGGATTTTCATATCTTGATGACAATGTTTTAATTCTTGATCATATTAATTTCATGAAGAATCCAATGAATTTTCCAAAATTGTTTAGTCAAGATATCTTTTTTGGCAATCAGCCTGATGCTCCGTATTATCGGCCGATCTTGGCTGCTGTTTTTATGTTAGAAGCCTCTCTTTTTGGCACGAATCCTACTATTTATCATCTGACAAATGTTATCATCCATCTTGCAGCGACATGTTTTTTGTTTTCTTTATTATTAGACTTAGGTTTTTCTAAAGCAAAAACTTTTATTTTGTCAACATTGTTTGTTGTTCATCCGGTTTTAGGTCAGGCTGTTTATTGGATTCCTGGGCGCAATGATTCTTTGCTGACATTGCTGATTTTGATTGCTTTTTCTTTTTTGTTCGTTTTATCAGGACAGGGAATAAAAAGTATTATTTTATCCAAATTTTATTTTTTGCTTTAGCGCTTTTTGTCAAAGAATCTGCTGTGGTATTTCCGGTGGTTTGTTTATCGTATCTTTTTTTAGTCAATAAAGAAATAAAGAGAAATATTATAGGGTGGCAAGTTTTAGGATGGAGCATTGTGGTCGTTTCTTGGTTTGTTGCAAGAAAGTTAGCGATCGGAAGCGTGATGTCGTTTTCAACGATAGCCTTGATGAACACATCAATTGCCAATCTTCCGATGACATTTCTTTATTTTGGTAAGATCTTCTTGCCTTTTAATCTTTCCATTTTACCAATATTGCCTGATTCAAACTTATTGTATGGTTTTTTTTGTATGATTGGCTTTAGTGTTTTTTTGTTTTTTTGTTCAAAGGAGAATTGGAAATACGTTATTTTTGGTCTTTTTTGGTTTTTTGTTTTTTTAATGATGGCATTTTTAAAGTCATATTGGTCTATGGCGCATGATTTTCAAGAGCATAGAATATATTTGCCTATGGTCGGATTTGTTATTGCTTTGGCTGCGCTAAAACCACCTCAGCAGTGGAGACATCGCAATGCTATGGGTATGTTTTCAGCAGTTGTTTTTTTTCTTTTATTTGTTGGCATACAGTTTAATCATGGTGAGAAGTATAAAGATCGTTTGAGTTTTTGGGTTAGCGCTTCTAAGGATTCACCCAGTTCGCCTCTTGCTCGCAGAAATTTAGGAGGAATATATTATTTGGCAGGAATGTTGGATTTGTCAGAAAAAGAACATAAAAGAGCTCTTTTTTTAAATCCTCATGAAGTGGGTGTACATAATAATTTAGGTCTTATTTATATGAATCAAGGAAAGCCTGTAGAAGCTGAGAAGGAGTTTTTGCAAGAATTATCTATTCGTCCAAACAGTAGCTTAGCATTTTATAACTTAGGAATACTTTATTATAATCAAGGGTTTCAAAAAGAAGCAGAAGGTGCTTTTTTAGAGTCAATTAAATATAATCCTGATTATGTTGACGCGTATCGAATGTTAAGTATCTCTGCGCATAGCCAAGGAGATTTTGAAAAGTCAAATCAATATTTAAAAGAAGTGCGGAAAAGAGGTAAAGATATTGATTTTTCTCTTACAATAACTCCTTAAATTTAAGAAATCATGTAATTTTGCTTTTTGCTTGCAGGTTTTTCGGTATTATACTAGAATGGTGTAAATATTTAACATGAAAGGGGTTTGGAATGAGGACAAAAGTATGTGCTTTAATTTTGAGTGTAATGTTTTTGTTTGGATGTACAGCTGAGAAGCAGGCATCTGCACCTGTTGTTCCGAAGACTTCAGAGCAGCTTTTTCAAGAAGCGATGACGTTTTTAGCCCAAAACAAGATTCCAGAGGCTATTCAATCTTTAGAACAATCGGCTGAAGCTTCCCCGGAATCAGTTAATGCTTATTTTGCTTTAGCTCAGCTTTACATGAGATTAGAATCATATGATAATGCCATTATTACTTGTCAGAAAATTCTCCAAAAAGAGCAGAAAAACCCGCATGTTTATTTGTTGATGGCTGGGTGCTATGATCTTAAGGGAGAGCCTGAAAAAGCTGTTGAGCTTGTAAAGGTAAGCATGGCTTTATTTCAAGAGCAGAATAATGTTCAAGGCTTTCAGGATGCTGCCGGAATTTTGAAAAAACTTCTTGAAGAAGAATAGTTGACTGTATTTGTGGTATTTCTTTATTCTTACATAAAGTTCTTATAAAGTTTTATTTATTTTTAGCATTGCCTATTTTGGCACAAGGTAATCTATTAGCTTGCTTGATATAAAATCTAACGATATGTCCCTGTAGCTCATCTGGATAGAGCATTTGCCTTCTAAGCAAAGGGTAGCACGTTCGAGTCGTGCCAGGGACGCATTCTTATTATTTATGAAACGTCTTATACTAATATTCTTTATTTTATTTATTATTCTTTTTGGCCTTCTTTTAGGAGGGTATTTTTATTTAAGTGCGAATGGCAAAGATATTGTTATTCAGAAGGTCGAGCAACAATTAAATAAAAAAATTGTTTTTGATGAAATCAAAGTTTCTTTTCCTTTGACATTGGAGATTAAAAATCTTAAAGTTGAAGATATCGGATCGTTTGAGAAGATCACGTGTTCTCTTAATCCAGTATATTTTTTGTTAAAGCAAGTTTATTTTCCTTTTGTTGAAATTGTTAATCCAAATATTGAAATTCATTCAAAGGCAAAGAATTCTTTTTCTTTGCCTTCTTTTGGTGAAAACAAAAAAGTTTTGGGCGAAAAAGGAGCTTCTCAAGAGCAAGATTCTAAGAATAACGATTTTATTATAGTTATGGACCGCTTTGTTGTAAGAAATGGAAGTTTTTTATTTTTTAACGAATCTGAGGATGAAGAAAAAGAATTGTTCTCGCTCGGTAAAATTGATGCAATGATTCACCAGGTTATTTTTTCGCAAAAAAAGTCGTTAGAAACAAATTTTGATATTACTGCAAAATTAACTGGGTTTGATGGTCGTTTTAATGAAGATGATCTTAAATGCTATGGATGGGTAGATTTTCTTGAAAAAGATATGAAAGCCAAGCTTCAAATTAGTGGAATGGGTGGACAGGTAGGGCTTTTAGCGGATCTTCTTTCTGAAAAGAATGATTTGACTGTAAAGGGAAAGATGAATTTGGCTTTTACTTCAAAAGAAATAAAAAAAGATTCTAAAACATTTGAGGATTTCTTTGTTGAGACATTGCAATCAAGTGGAGCTCATATTGATATGAAGTTTGATTTTAAGACAAAGATGGATGATTTTCAGATTGGAGAAGTGTCTTTGTCCGGAATGTTTAAAAAAGAAAAATAGACAATTTGTAATAATCTTGTAAAATAACGTTTACTTAATTTTGATAGATTTTCTTAAAATTTCAAATATCTAAGTTATGTCGCTTGAAGGCCAAATAATTTAAATTTTTATTTATGGTGGGCATAGCTCAGTTGGTTAGAGCATCTGATTGTGGTTCAGAAGGTCGCCGGTTCAAATCCGGTTGCCCACCCCATTTTTCAATTTGGGCATACGATTCTTCGTATGCCCTTTTGTTTTCAATGGGATAATGAGGTTCTAACCGTTTGTGAAGCGCCTGAACTTCGGGTGCGACCTCCAAGACCAGTTCAAGCGGTGTGGCGAGCTGAATTGACAGTTTCTTATCGAATAGCGAGAGGTTTGAGCCTAATCCCGCCAATATTTCGCGCTTTTCATTTAAATCTCCGAGTTCGAACCGACCATTAGCGGTTTCAGCAAATTCCAGCATTTTCTCCGCCCGATCCAGCCATGTCTCAACCCGACTGTTTGTGTCATTGATGAGTTCCTCATATTTGTGCTTTTCTTTAAGCAGGTTAGCCTTGTGCGTCTTAAATTCCTCCGGGTTGACCTCACCTGTTAAGCGAAGGTCAAACAAGGCGTTTAATTTCCGCACACACGTGTCCAATGATTTACGATAACCGGCCGTGATCTCTTTTTGATCATCTTTTTCAACTTCCTGTTCCACGCGTAATTGACTGATCGCCCATTGATGGAAGGTGGAGGGGATCTCGATTTTTCCTAAAACATTAGCGATTTGTTCTTCCAGCTCCTCAACCCGAAGCGGTTTCTGCGAACACTTTTTGATGCGCTTGGTGCAACGGTAATATGTGTAATGATGGACGTTTCCGTTTTTCTGATGCTTGGTTTTATTCTCAGCCGTGATCGCGGCTCCGCATTCCCCGCAACGGATCAGCCCGGTAAAGGCGAACACATGCTTTTGAGCGCAAGTAAATGACCGTCCATCAAGAATCGCTTGCACCTCATCAAATTGCTGTTTGCTCACCATCGGCTCGTGATTGCCTTTGTAAATATTTCCCTTCCAGTTGAAAAATCCATAATAAAACGGATTGCGAAACATCAAATGGCATTGCCCTTCGGTGATCCTGCGCCCGGAATGTGTTTTTAATCCTAAATCATTAGCAAGCTCGTGAATGGATTTGACCGTGCATCGTTTGGCAAGGATCGTTTCCCAAAGTTGTTTGACGATAGCGAACCTGTCTTTGTCTTTGAAAATAGGGGGAAGGTCAGGAAGTTTATGTTTATTAGATAAATAACCGATCGGCGGTTTGTGAGGAAACCAGCCGTCCTCAACTTTTTTTCTCATGCCTCGCTTGGTGTTGACGGATAAATCCAGCACAAACTGATTGGCCATGCCGAACTCAAGATTCATCATCAAGACATTATCGGTCGGGAAATATCCCCGCTGAAAGGTTTGAATGTGTTGAATGATGCCCTGTTGCAGAAGCCAGTTGATCGTCCCGCCGTCAATAGGATTGCGCGCCAATCGATCGAGCTTCCAGCAGATGATGCCGTTTGCGTCACCTTTATGAATTGCCTCAATCATTTGACTGAATACCGGACGTCCCGGTGCCTTGGCAGATTTTTCTTCCGTGAAAATATCAACAACCGTTAAATTTCTGTCCTCAGCCAGACGTTTAAGTTCGTCGATCTGCGAGGGGATAGAGGCCACTTGCTTATCTTCACTCTCGGAAGATTTGCGCGCGTAAAGAAAATATCGGATAGTGGAAGTGTTCATTTTTTTTTGATCGATTTAAGGATTTTGTCCAAATCAGCTTTTTTATAAAGACGGTAATTGTTCATCGGATGACGGTAAGGTTTGAGCTTACCCAGCTTGTCCCAGTTGCGGAGTGTCTGCCCGGTGACCTTGAGATACTCCGCGGCTTCTTTGATCGTCATATATTCGCTCATGGTGTTTTTCTCCTTAACCTTATAAAACATTATAATCTTTCTTTGATGGAGTTCAAGTTATTTGTCGCATGTGTTCCTAAATCATTTGTCCCAAAAAGAATCCTTTTTTGAAAATTCGTATGACACGACATTTGAAATTTTAAATCACTGACAGACTGCGCCTCGCCCGACCCTCGACCAACCCCGCCCCGGAAGGACCCGCGTTTATTTTTCCAAAACAAAGCCATCTTATCTCATCGACTGAATGCGTTTGAGTAAAGCAATGTTTTGAAGGATAGATCGTTGCACCGCCTTTTCGTATTTGATGACCTTTTCATAAGTATCCCCGGCGGGGAGGCTGTTGGTCTTGACCATCACATCTTCAGCGTATTGGTTCTTGAGCTTTGCCTTCTCCAGTTCATCGATCTTTTTCTGTGAGCGCTTGTCGTTCGATTCTCGATATTCAGCAAGTTCCTCGTCAATATCCTCATTGGTTTTGTTGATCTTTCCTCCGAAGCAGTCCTTTTTATTGTAATAGTCATGAACGGCCATATCCAGAAACTTACGGATGCTTCCTGTTTCAAATCGCAGGACACGGCGCAGGCGCCAGAAATCCACAGCGATCTTCTCAACCAACAGGCATTCCATTTGTCCTGCGGGATTCAGACTGGCAATAAGGCCGTCTAAAAGCTCCCGGTATTCCTGCTTGTTTTCCTGCCCGTCACCGTCTGAAATGATCAAATCTTTGGCAAAGATGCCGTGCTTGATGGCGTTTTGAGAAACAAGGTTTTTGCCTTCGATGCTCTTGGGCCCGGTGGACACCAGCGCGTTTTGTTTGTTCGCTTCGATTTGTTTATCTGTTGTCATGTTAAAATTCCTCCTTAAATAGTTGTTTGCCGACCTTTGGATCAACGCCCATGCTTTTAAACATCGCATCAAATTTATGGCTTTCTTTACAGCTTTCATACGTCAGGTTGTAGCAGTGACGGCATCCGAAGTATTTCCCGCCTGCCAGATACAAAACGCCCACACGACGATTGCACGCAACACCATTGACGACCAAAGGACAGATGAACCACCATCGACGTCCTCCAAAATGACACGGTGTCCATGTGAGGCGCGCTTTATAATCCAGTTCAGTTTTTTCATTCGTGTGCTTGTCGGTTTGTGTGTATTGAAAGCGGATATATTTATCACCCTCAAGCGTTGAAACCGTAAAGCCAATGCTTCCGTTCGGTTCACCGTTACGGCTCCAGTTGCATCCGCCTGATCGGATACCGCCGTTAAAATACCGGTGTTTGTTGAGAAAATGTACGGAGAGGGATTTGCTTTCTTCAACCGTCCATCTACTTGAATATGACCATCGTCCCATGATTGTTTTCCTCCTTAAATTTTTCCTAAATCATTAGGGTTGTGTGTCTGTAACACTGACCACGGTTCCGTTAAACATGCGCTTGACCTCATCAATCTGTTTAAGCGACTCCATATCAATCCCGTCCAGCATTTCAAGCTCAGCGGGGGAGTAGAGATGCAGGCTTTCCTCTGGGACGGCTGGGACACTTGTTTTCGTCTCTTTAGGAATAATGATTTCTTGTTCATTAGTTTGTTTTTCTTTTCGGGCGTGAGTCATCGGCATGCGTCCCAAACGTCCCAAAATATTTTTTTGAATTATTTTATCCTTTGAATTACAATCGGAAGGCTTTCTGATCGTAAATCCTTTATCTCCGGATGACTTAATCCCGATCAGTTCAAAAATGCGCTGGCGGTGCTGATGCCCCTCGGCACCCGGATAAACAACGCATCCAAACCGTCCGCCCGGTTCAATAAACAAATGCTCGCCCTTGCGGTCATTACCGGTTTCAGCGCAGGCAGGGCATCGGGCAATGATCTTTTTACCCTGATGCTTTACGCATTCCAGTTGTGCCAAGTCTAATCCCATTCTTGAGACTCCTGACCTTGAAATTTGACGCGGCGAAATCCTTTGACAGACTTTCCGTCCCGCTTGATCGAGTGCGCTTTTGACGTCCCAAACAGCTCCAACATTAAACCTTCCAGCTCACGATGCACCACGGTGATGGGCTTGGGATTCCAGCCCTTGGAAGGACAATATTCAGCGTAAGCCTCGACGATTTCTGAGACTGATAAATCCATGTGATCATCACGGTCAATGGTATCCTCAAGAAAATGCCGCAGACTGTCGCTTTCAGCGAGCAGAGCATCAATCACACCATCTTGGGACGCGGGCATGCCGATGTCACCGTGGTGTTGAATATCTTCAAGAAGGAGTGCCAATCCCTGAAGCGCCCAGTTAAGAATGCCAGAGCCTTCTTGCTCGATCAAAACATCCGCAAAGTTAGGGATCTTTTTGACCGGGGGCGGGCCCTCAAAACGGCAGATCAATAAACGGCGTTTCCATGCCCCGATGTCGCCGTCCAGCTTGACCTGCAATCGTGAATTGGCAGTGATCACAATGCAGAAATTGCCCTGTATCTGAAAGCATCCGGTTCCGCCTTTTTGCTCAGCATCAAACCAGTCCCCGCCGACCAAACCTTTAATCACATAAGCGCCTTTTTCAGAGAGGAATTTGCCCGGCACATCAACCCCAATGAGCAAAGTCTTTTTCAAATAGCGGTAAAGCTCAAAGCGTTCACTTAAATGTTTGGTGCGAAGCTCAGTCACATTCATCTGCCCGATAAGTTTTTGAATGATCAAGGCGAGAGTGGATTTTCCCCGTCCCGGGAGTCCCTCTAAAATAAGAAACCGCTGAATGAGGTTGTTCCCCAGCAAACACAAGCCGACGTATTTCTGAATGATAAGCGCGTTCTCAGGTGTAACCGCAGGCAGAAGAAGATTATTTAAGAATTGATCACACTCGGCGTTTTCATCAAAGGCAATAGGGCAGAAATTGCGTGAGAACATCTCCGGTGAAAAAGGCAGAAGGTCAGCCTCGTTGTTATCCTTAAACGTGATAATGCCGTTTGCCAAATGTACGAAGTTGGACGCCTTAACAAAGGCGTGGCGCTTTTCGCAGACACCTTTCAAATGTGCCACAACGTGATTCAATGTGGTCGCGGTGCGTTTGGCTTCCAAGGCAGGGACGGTATTTTCGCGCGAGACATCCAGCATTCGCTCAGAGATTTCATTCTTGATGAGGTTCTCGGTAATGTCACTGTAAACGCCTGTTTTCTCATCATACCGGTAGAACGCCCGCTCATCCGGCTCATAGATTTGAATGTGTTCGGTGTTGTGCAGTCCCGCCCAGAAACTTTGATTGATCGAGGCCAGCCTGTCCTTGTTGTTGAAATAATACGGATCGCCGTATTGATCGACCAACGCGCTGAATGATGGATCATGAATGGTTTCAGATTCGTTATTATTCATCGGGATGTAGTCTTTTAGAATATAAAGAAGCTCGCCGGTTGTGATGGGGGCGATGGGCTCATTATGTTCCACAATGTAGGCCGTGCCAGTGTCTGGGTGAATGGAGCCCGGGCCCACTACCTGAGAACCGTAAGAGATAATTTCGCCATGATCTTTGCCGTTTTTCTTGAGCTTGATCTTTTGAGGGATGCCCGGACAGAGAAGATAATAGTGAACGCCTTTTTTCGGTGTTTTGACTGTGAAGGTCTGAGGAAGGTGTTTGCGTGCCAAAGCGACCATTTCCGCAGAATCCGCGTCAAGAATAACCAGATCACCCTGACCGCCTAAAACGCCGTAATTGTTGCCCTGATCAAACCACGGTTGAATGTCTGTCAGCGAATAGGGACGGTTGGGCCAGTCTTTTTCAAACGGCTTCTTTGTTTTCGGTAGCAGTTTCACAAAGCCGAATTGTTTATTGTGCAGTTGATGAGGTATTTGCTTTTGATCCATTATGATCGCCTTTATTATTTGATGGTTTAAATACAGCCCGGTATAAACGAAGCAGACTCTCAGCTTTGGCGCTTGCCTCATCAAAAGAGATCACCTCGCCATATTCGCTGAAATAAATGTCCTGAAATTCTTTGATCGCCTGTTCGTTTAGCATGATTCGTTTTGGGTTAATAAAAAAACTCTGTGGCTTTTGCTCACAGAGTTAAGTTTAGGCGAATCTCAGAATTGTTGTAGATTGATAAACGGAAGGATTTTTAAGGTTTTCTATATATAAAGAAAAATCAGAAAAGGCAGGGTGTTTCTGTATGGTAAGGCTTAATATCCGGGGATTTCTTTGCGCGTTTTATTGATCCATGCTTTTTTGGTGTTGAGTCTTTTGGCTTTGTGGCGTGCGTAATCTTTTTTGCTATGGTATTGAGCAAAGCAATTCTTTCCGTCGGTAGTTTTACTGCAAAACTTTTTATTGCGGTAATATTTGGCAAGCAAGTGGCAGTGGGCGCATTCGATGAGCTGATTATTTTCTTTGGCATCATTGATCAAATCATCAAAGAAAAGACCAATAAACTCGATTACCGGATTGTATCTTATTTCGCGTCTAAGCAGAATAAAATTATTCGCCTCTTTTATAAATTTTGAAGATATTTTTTGTTTGTCTCGCCACAGAAAACAAAGGCGTGCTATGTTTTTTAATAGCTTTATAAAATCAGAGTCTTTATAGTGGATAACCTCGTCAATTTCCTCAATGAAATCTTTTGCTCCTGTGAGGAAGTTCTCGACGTCGCCTTCGTCGAAACTTTCTTGCGTATGATAAGCGGTAAGAATGTGGTGGATGCGTTCCGGCTTGAGGCCGGATATGATATCTCTTATTTCAGGGGCAACTTCTGAAATATTTTTATACGAGTCAATTCCGGTGCCATAAGGAGCGTCTTTATTTATTTTGGCTACGCTTATTTCATTGAGGTGTATTCTTAGCCCCAAGAAAATCCGCTCTTGTTTATTGGCAATACAATTATCCAAATACTCTTTATCGAAAGGGATTGTATCGAGCTTGAAGATCCCGCGCTTCTTGCTGGCAACTTTTTTGTTGATAATCGCGAGGACATCTCTTTTGTTTTTTTTATACATTGAATTTTCTGCTTTAAGATAATCAGCGTAGGATGAGGTGTCGTAAGGAATGCCTTGGTCTTTGAGTAGTTTGGGGTGCTTGGCTTCAAAATATGTTAGCCAATATTTTGCATCAACTACGATGCCTAATGCGTCCATCTTCTTGGGAAAGAACTCAATATCAATGCTTTGACCTCCCGAATACTCGAAGATCCCGTAGTCCTTATATTTCTGGGAACAGAAATTGCACTCCTCATAATCGTCGTGAATGTAGATAAAATTGTCAGTTTTTTTTGTTTCGGCCATATCGATAGTTATTTGTTTGGTTAAGCCATCCAGAATTTTCATGGATATTGGCGATTTTTGTATTATAATGTTTTATAATCTTTTTGTAAACAAGAATGACCTTGCGGGTGGTGCCATTAATAGAGCTCTGAAGCTAATGGGAATCAGGAAGATAGGATATGTCTAAAGAAGCTAAAGCAAGAATTAAAATTAATAAACTGTTGGAAGAATCCGGTTGGCGGTTCGACTCCAGTGAAAAAGGTTCGGCAAACATTCAGCTTGAAGCTGGCGTTAGGTTTGAGGATTTGGGAGATGACTTTGAGAACGCTCAAACTCACGACAAGAGACGCGGAGCAATCGATTTTCTATTACTTGATAAGGATGGTCGTCCATTAGTTGTTGTGGAGGCTAAAAAAGAATCTATTGAGCCATTGTCTGCCAAAGAGCAGGCTCGTAATTACGCTCGCAATGTTGGTGCCCGATTTATTATTCTTTCAAACGGAAACATTCATTATCTTTGGGATACCAAACACGGTACGCCTAGCCCTATTGTTCGGTTCCCCTCACAGGATTCCATTACGCAATATGAAACATATGTTCCTCAACCCGATGTGCTAGCAGAAACGCCGGTTGATGAAAATTATGTGATTGCGACTCAGATGCCTGCTTTTGCCAATGATCCTGATTTTCAGGATGAGACCAAGCGTCCTGATTTCCTGCATCGCCACAACTTGAAACAATTACGCCCATATCAAGTCAAAGCGATAAAAAGCCTACAACAGTCCGCTCAAAAGGGGAATATGAGGTTTTTGTTTGAAATGGCCACAGGAACGGGAAAGACTCTTGTCTCAGCGGCAGTTATCAAATTGTTTCTCAGGTCTGGCAATGCCAAGCGTATTTTGTTTTTAGTTGATCGTCTGGAATTGGAAGATCAGGCGCATAAGGCGTTTCAGAATTACCTTGGCAAAGATTACACAGCTGTAATTTATAAAAAAAATCGCGATGACTGGCGGAAGGCAAATATTGTTGTCTCAACGATTCAATCATTTCTGGCTGGCGATCGGTATAAGAAAGAGTTTTCCCCCACAGATTTTGAGTTTATTCTTTCAGATGAAGCCCACCGTTCTATCAATGGAAACAGCAGGGCGGTGTTTGAATATTTTGTTGGTTATAAATTAGGCTTAACAGCCACGCCTAAAAATTATTTAAGAGGATATGAACATACCGGTCCTAGTACCCAAAGAGATTTTGAGCGCCGTCAGTTGCACGATACATATAAAACTTTTGGATGCGAACCTGGCGAGCCAACGTTTAGCTATGATCTTCTTGCTGGCGTTAACGATGGATATCTTATTAATCCAACTCTTGTTGATGTACGCACAGAGATTACGAATCAGCTTTTATCTGATCAAGGATATGCGGTGCATGTTGTGGATGACGAGGGGGAGGAGAGCGATCAAGTTTATACGCATAAAGACTTTGAAAGAAAGTTTTTCAATGAAGAAACAAATATTGCAATGTGTAAGGCTTTGTTGGAAAACGGATTTCATGATCCAATTGCCAAACAATTCGGAATTGATCTGTTCGGAAAAACCATTGTTTTTTGTGTTTCACAAGCTCATGCCGCAAGAATAACCAATATTTTAAATAAGATGGCTTTGGAGCGCTGGCCAAGCGTCTATGGACAATCTGATTTCGCGGTACAGGTCACTTCTTGGGTGCAGGGCGCACAGCAAATGACCATCAATTTCGCTAATAATCTGTTAGGTGGTAAAGTAAGGCAGCCAGACGGTTATGACTCCAGCAAGACGCGCGTTTGCGTTACTGTTGGAATGATGACCACCGGATATGATTGTCAGGACATTTTGAATCTTGCCTTAATGCGACCTGTATTCAGTCCGTCAGATTTTGTGCAAATCAAAGGGCGCGGAACTCGTAAATATAGATTTGAGTATAAAGATTATGATCAGAATGAAAAATATGAAAATCAAAAAGAGCGGTTTAAGTTTTTTGATTTCTTTGCGGTCTGTGAATATTTTGAAAATGAGTATCCGTATCATGAAAAATTAAAATTACCTCGTGAAGGTAGTGTCGGTGGGACTGGTCCTGGTCCGGGTCCTGAAAAAGGTACGATTGATATTAAACAGGATGATGAAGTTGCAACCATTGACCATACAGAAGTTGGCTCCAAAGGTATGCGGATTGACCGCGAAGGATTTAAAAGAGCCGTTGAAGAAGATGTCCTGGAGGATGAGATTCTTAAAAATCTTTGGGAAAATGGCGATACATCTGAAGCTGTGGAATACACAAAAACACACATTTTTGAAAAGCCCAAGCACTTTTTGAATTTGGATAAGATTCGCAAAGCCTTTAATGTTGATCGCAGGATATCAGTCAAAGAATTTTTAATGGTTGTTTTTGGGCAAAAAGACGGATTTGAAATGAAAGATGATTTGTTGGAATCCGAATGGATTAAGTTTCAAGTTGTTAACAATGTGGATATGCAACACTTCGATGCAGTAAAAAGTTTTTTCAAAGCGTATATTGTTGATGAAGAAGTCCGCGAGATCGTTGAGACAAATAAGGTGGCAGAATTCTTCTATCGCTCATCATTCCGTTTTGACGAGTATGAAAAGCTCAATGGCTTTAAAATTATTGTTCCATCTTATATAAAAGATTACGTATCTTTAAACACATTTATGCGATAAGGAGAAAAATGCTCACACAAGAAACTAAGCGACATATTGACGCGGCTCGCCAAGTGCTGGTTGGAGTTGTACCAAACCCTACATCACAAATTGACCAGATAACGAATGCTTTAATTTATAAATTTATGGATGACATGGATCAGTTGGCGATTCGGGCAGGTGGAGATCCGTCATTTTTTGTTGGTGATCTTGAACAATATTCGTGGACAAAGCTGATGAATTCACGTTTAGGGAATCAGGAAAGAATGAACCTTTACTCTGAAGCGTTGGTTAAATTTTCCGAAGCTAAACAATTGCCAGCTCTTTTCCGAGGAATTTTCAAATCTGCGCTTTTGCCTTATCGATCACCTGAAGTATTGGGCCTATTTTTAAAAGAAATCGACTATTTCGACTATTCTCACTCCGAAGAATTGGGTAATGCGTATGAATATCTTCTTTCAATTATGAGTAGTCAGGGCGATGCCGGGCAGTTTAGAACGCCTCGCCATATTATTGATTTTATTGTTAGAGTCGTTAATCCTACTAAAGACGACAAAGTCCTTGATCCGGCTTGCGGCACGGCTGGATTTTTAGTAAGTGCGTATAAACATATTTTAGAGCAGCATGATGGTGTCGATGAAAAGGGTAACAAAAATAATGAAAAGCCATTAACGCCTGATGAACGACGGGCACTTATGAATAACTTTGAAGGATACGATGTTGACCCAGGAATGGTGAGAATTTCCCAGGTAAACACATATCTTCACAACTTCAAAAATCCTAGAATATATAATTACAATACACTTGCTCAGGAAGAACGCTGGGGAGACAAATTTAATGTTATTCTTGCCAATCCGCCATTTATGACCCCTAAGGGCGGAGTGAGTACGCATAAGCGGTTTAGTATTCAATCAAAGAAAGCTGAAGCTCTGTTTGTGGATTATATTTTGCAACACCTCAATCCTAGGGGCAAAGCGGGAATTGTTGTCCCTGAAGGAATTTTAGAGAATGATGGGAGAGATTTTTCAAGGTTAAGAAAATTGTTAATCGATAGTGGCCTTTATGCCGTTGTGTCTTTGCCGATAGGTACTTTTAACCCATATAGCGGCACTATAAAAACAAGCATACTTTTCATTGATAAAAATATCGCAGAAAAGAATGATCAGATTTTACATTTTCAGGTTAATCATGATGGTTTTGATTTAGGTAAGAATAGGAGTTCCATTGATCTAAATGATTTTCCTGAAGCAGGTCGCATTATAAAGGCTTTTCATGCGACATTATTTAGTGGAGAACCTTTGACGACTTGTTCGTCAAATGTAACATTTTTTAATAAGATTGAGGTATTAAAGAATAAGACATTTTCACTTAATTTAAAAACATACAACTTGTCAGAGTCAAAGTTTTTGAAGGATTTGAAAATCATTGGGCAATTATTTGATATTGAAAAGGGTAAGTTGCAAAGTTCAAAAAATAAGGCTGGCAAATATAATTTTATTACTGCGTCAGAAGATTGGAAAACGCACGAGACGTATACTCACGATTGTGAGGCTTTAATATTTGCGATGGGCGCCTCGGGCTCTTTGGGTAGAACTCATTATGTGAAGGGTAAATTTATAACCAGCGATCTTTGTTTTATTCTTATCCCTAAAAAGAATAGTTTAGAGAAAATAGATTTGCGATTTTATTATCATTTTTTTGTGTTAGAAAGAGATCGAATAGTTGCAGATTTGGCACGAGGAGCAGCGAAGAAAGCAATAAACAAACGAAATTTCCAGGCGTACAAAATTCCTTATTTACCATATGAAAAACAAAAGGAGATTGTTTCTAGCATTGAATCTCTTGCTTCGGAAATCGCCAAAGAAAAAGAGTTAATACGCAAACATGAAGCGTCTATATTCAATATGGAAAATAATATAAGAAAATTAATGTTAGAGGGATAAGTAAATTACTAAGACATGAAAACTTTCTTTAAAAATATTTTTGAGAGAGATCAATGCGAAATTGCCTGAGTGATTGATTGTGACATCTCCGTAATATTGCCAAGGATGATTGTACGATATTGACTAGAATCAATAAGATAAAGAAGTATATGAGGGGCAGGGGATTAAACGGATTTTGACTAAAGACAGTCAAGATCGCTGGGATTTAAAGCGTGTTTTGGGGTGCTGCAAATAGGAGCGGAGGAAATGAAGCCGACCAAAGTAAATTTCTTTTTTGCTATGTATTTATGTTTATTAGCGATCTTTTGGCCTAAAAAACTGGTTGAGAAAGAAAAGGAAGATAATGCAAGACGTAATGACGTGTCAACCGATGAAGATCGAGAGTCGAATGCGTATATCGTTAATCGCGCTTTTTGGAATTCATTTGGTTTAATTTTAGTTTTTGGATTATCGGGTGCCCTGACAGGAAAATTATTATTTTGTAAATATGGACAAGCGGGAAGTATCACGATTATTACACAACAAATTATAGGGGCTTGTCTATTGCTTTGGGGAACATTATTTGTTCGTGGCTGGGAAATACAAACATACAAAGGCGTAACGCTGACAGAGCGGGTAAATCAGTGGATTTATCGGACAATGTATTGTTTGGGGACAGCTATTCTTGTGTGTTCAATCGTCTGGAGCTACAGTTAGTATAATGATGAAACATAAACCATATAATACCAATTTAGCAGCTGAATATTATGTTTTGTCTATGCTTTATCGCAAGGGTTTTGACGCGCATTTAACATTGGGCAATAAGAAGTCGGTTGATATTGTTCTTGAAAAAGAAGATGGAACGCTTCTGACAATAGATGTGAAGGGGCTTGCTGGAAAAATAGCTTGGCCCATGGATAACTTTTCTAAAGTGAAAGAATCGCATTTTGTTGTCTTAGTTTCATTTTTAAATAATATCACTGCTCATGATATTTTACCGGAGTGTTGGATTGTTCCATCGACTGAAGTTACAGAGTTGTTGTATAAGAATCCAAAGGGCAATAGAAAGATGATTAATCGTGGCGGAGAATGGGGGATACTCACCAAAGGGATTGGTTTCAAGGATAATTGGGATTTGTTGAAATGAGTAAATTACTTCAAGCACAAGTGAGATCAGTCGGTGAGCATTATGTTGTCGCACGGCTTACAGCTTTAGGGTTTATTGTCGGTCTGGCGCCAGAGAATACCAGGGCCGTTGATATTATTGCGATGAGTGAGGATGGCAAAAGAAACCTTCAGATACAGGTTAAGACCCGTACGGAAGGTCGTTCTGCCGATAAAGGCTGGATGATGAATGAAAAGCATGAGTCTCTGATAAATGATAATTTGTATTATATTTTTGTGACCTTGCCGGAAGTGTGGAATGATGAGAATCAGCCGACAACATATATTCTTCCTTCAAAAAAGGTGGCTAATATTCTGAAGCAATCACATAAGGATTGGAAAACCAGTCCCGGGCGGAGAGGGCAAAAGCGCAATGATACGAAGATGCGGCGTATTAAGCCGGTTTATTCAGATTCGCCGTCAATACCATCGGACTGGATGGATCAATATCGTGATCAATGGGAAATTTTAAAATAGGAATGGCAGGAAAACTTCTCACATTAAGGCATACTTGACAACGGGTGTATAATAAATACACATCATAATTTTGTCCCGAGTTGAAGGGGGAACCCGGACGTTAAAAAAGTAAAACCTTCGTGGGCGTAGCCTGCGAGGGATTTTTTATTTTATGGAGAATTTTTTACAGAACATAAGGGGGAATAAATGTTAGCGATATTCAAGAAAAAATGGTTTTGGATTACGGCAGTCTTTTTAATCATCAACATTGCGGGATTGCTGAAGATCATATCGCTAATAGACGGGAAGCAGGGGCTTCAAGAAAAGCCCGGCATTTGGCACACCATCAACAAAACGGTCAGAGGCTTTCTCTGGCAGGCCAAGGATTCCAAGCCCTCGGTGACCGGCCCCCGAAGGGTATATGAGGAAAGAGGCTTTGAAGTCAAATCTGTTAAGCCATACATGAGTGGATCTAACGGAGAAATCGGCATCAGGCTTTCCGATGATGTCAATTTAGATGATATCAAAGGCTATATCGCGATCACACCTGAAGTGAATTCTTATATTGAAACAACATATTATGGCGTTGAGGTGAAGGGTGATTTTAAGCCGGGCGAGGTTTATCAGGTTGAAGTATTAAAGGGAATGCCTTCAGCAGAAGGCAAGGCGCTTGAAGAAACTTTTAAGGCTGAGGTTGTTATGCCGGATTACAGCGCGGATGTGGATTTTGAATCCGCGGGGATGTATTTATCTCTTGAGGGAAATCAGCTTGTTCCTGTTAATGTCATGAATGTTGACGCGCTCGACGTGAAAATACACAGGGTGTATGACAACAATATTGTCTATCTTCTCAATAATATGAGCTCTTATTCCATTCCCGACGATTTGGGTGTTGATGTTTTTAAAAAAGAGATTAAAACAGGGACTGAGTTAAACACACAAAAGCAGGTTCTTGTTGATCTGAAAGAAATTCTCTCCAATGATTCCCACGGTTTGTTTTTTATGAAGGTATCCGATGCCGATGAATCATCTTACAAAAGCGACACCAAACTGCTTTTAACAACAGATATCGGGATATTGGCCAAGAAGTCTGAATCCGGGCTTGTTGTCTGGCTTAATACGCTTTCTTCCACAGAGCCTGTTGCTGGCGCGATCGTGAAAGTTTTTTCTCAAACGAATCAGCAGATTTTGGAAGGGACGAGTGACGAACAGGGGTTTGTTTATTTCAAAGATGTGGATTGGGCAGGAGACAGGAAGCCGTTTGTTATCACTGCCTCAACAGATTTTGATCTCTCCTTTATTGAGGCGGAGAAATGCGCGCTGTCTGAAACGGTCTTTGATATTGAAGGACGTCCATATTTAAGCGCGGGTTACGAAGGGTTTGTTTATTCGGACAGGGGCGTTTACAGGCCCGGTGAGGTTGCGCGTCTGCGCGCGATCATAAGAGGTATTGGCGTTGAGGTGCCGGGGTCTTTTCCGGTTGTGTTTGATATTAAAAAGCCTGACGGTATGCGCTTTGACAAGGTAACCGCCATGCTGTCATCGTTCGGCGCGGCTGATGTGGATATTTCGCTTCCTGATTACGCGCTTACAGGTGGGTATCAGGTGAGCGTTAAACTGCCCGGGTCTGAAAAGGCAATAGGTAATTATTCGTTTAATGTGGAGGAATTTGTTCCTGACCGGATGAAGGTTGAGGCTGTTGTGCCACAAGCGCGGGTCAAAACGGGCGAGATGATTCCTGTCAAAGTAAAGGCTGAACATCTTTTCGGGGCACCGGCCGCTGGACGGTTAGTTGAGCTTAAATATGTCTTAAAGCCTGTTGATTTTGAGGTGAAGAAGTTTTCTGACTTTAGATTCTCTGATGAGACAGTTGAGTTTATGAAAAAGACGGTTTCGCACGGGTTTAAAGATACCAATGAAGCGGGTGAGGCTGAATTTGATGTCAAGATCGCTGAAGATATTCGTCCGCCATCGGCATTGAACGCGGTTTTTGTCACCACCGTCAAAGAGCTTGGCGGGCGGGCTGTCACATCTTATTCCAAGGTTGATGTTGACGCGTATCCCTATTATGTCGGTATCCGCAAGACCAACGAAGGATATGCTCAAGAAGGTGAGGATGTCGGGTTTGATTATGTTGTGCTTTCTTCGGATGGCGCGGCAATGGTTGTTGATGAGCTTGAGGTTGAGGTTTGCAAGATCATTTGGAATACGGTTTTGAAGAAAGATCAGGACGGGCGGTATCGTTATGTTTCTGATGAAAAAGAGGAATGTGTTTACGATGAGGTGATTAAGACCGAGACCTCGCAAGGAACATTCAGTTATAAAGCGGATTCTTACGGCAGTTATATCGTCAGGCTCAAAGGAAAAGGTGATAACGCGCATACGGCGAGCTTAAAATTTCATGTCTCGGGATGGGGGTATCAGCCATGGGCGATGGAGCGGCCGGATCGGATTGATTTGGAGCTGGATAAGAAATCGTACACGTCTGGTGAGGAAGCACGGTTGATGATCAAGTCGCCGTTTAAAGGAAAGGCGTTGATTACGATTTCAAAGGATGAAGTGCTTTCAACACAAGTTGTTGCGCTTGAAAATGAAACGCAGGAAATTCCGATTGCTGTTACAGATGAGCTTGCGCCAAACGCGTACGTTTCTGTGACCGTGATCAAACCTGTTATTCCGGGAGAGAAATGGTCGGCGCACAGGGCGTATGGAATTATTCCTTTGATGATGGATAATTCAGCGCATCAATTAGATGTTCAGGTTAAGGCTCCCCAAAGCATGTTGCCAAGAAAGAGTGTGGATATCGCCCTTGAGGTTAAGAATAAAGACGGAATGCCGCAATCGTCCGAGGTGTCTGTCGCGCTTGTGGATGAAGGGGTATTGCGTTTGACCGGTTTTAAAACGCCGGATCCGTATGAATTTTTCTTTGGTAAGAGAAGGCAGGATATTCAGACCATGGATCTTTATTCGCTTTTGATGCCTGAGATCGATCAAAAGAAGATCGGCGCGGATTCCAGCCCGTCGGCTGGTAAGGGCGTTGATTTTGATCCCAGAAAACATATGAATCCTGTGAGCGCGAAAAGAGTTAAGCCGGTTGCGTTATGGAAAAGTGGCATTGTGACAGACGCGCAGGGTAAGGCAACGGTAACGTTTGATGTCCCTCAATTTTCAGGGAATTTGAAAGTGATGGTGGTTTCAGCGGGTGATAATGATTTTGGAAGCGCTGATGCGGATATTAAAGTTGCTGAGCCGGTGATGATCAAGCCGACTTTGCCGAGGTTTCTTTCTTCAGGGGACACGTTCATGATTCCTGTGCCGGTCTTTAACACGTCAGGAAGTGACGGAAAGGCGAGTATTACGATCGAAGTATCTGATGGGTTTGAGGTTATAAGCCAAAAGGCGTTTGATATTGATGTTAAAGATAAGACGGAAGGATTTGCGCGATTTGAGTTAAAGGCGCCTTTGCTCCCCGGAAAAGCACACATCAAAATCAGTGCCTCATTAAACGGGCATGATACTTTTCAAGAGGTTGAAATTCCGGTTAGGCCCATGGCGCCGTTTACCAGCATAAGCGGGGCGGGCATGATCAAGGCTCCGGCTGATGAGACGCTAAGGATGCCTGATGGGTGGCTTAAAGGTACTGCGGGTTACGCGTTATCAGTTGTGCCTTTGCCGGGCATCAAGCTTGCAGGGGGATTGACATTTTTGATGGAATATCCTTATGGCTGTATCGAGCAGACGACATCAACCGTATTTCCGTTATTGTATTTAAAAGATGTTGCCAAGTTTGTGGAATCCAAGTCATGGAGCGGGCGCGGCGCGGACAATTATATTCAGGCAGGGATTAAGAGAATATTGTCCATGCAGACGTATTCCGGTGGGTTCTCTTACTGGCCTGGGTATAAAGACGCGTATCCATACGGCAGTGTTTACGCGACCGATTTTCTTGTTGAGGCGGACAAGGCGGGCTATGTTGTGCCGAAGTTTGAGAAAGATGTGGCGTTAGATTATTTGGAAAAGGTTCTTTCAGGCAAAGAAGAAGATTATTCGCTGGATTTAAAAGCCTATGCCGCGGCTGTTTTGGCGAAAGCCGGTCGGGTGAAATCGTCATGGATCAGACGTTTGCAGGAGAAAGAAGAAAGCCTGCCGGTTTACGCGCGGTATCATCTGGCGATAGCCTTGGCTTATTTGGGAGATGACAAGAGCGTTTCTCAAATGCTGGGCAAGAGTTATCCGGAGGAAAAAGTTCAAAGAGAAACGGGCGGTTCGCTTAATTCCTACACAAAACAAAACGCGATTGCCTTATCAGCGTATATGGATGTTGATCCTGATAATGAAATGGTGCCGATATTGGTCAAACGGGTGGAATCATCGATGGACGAAGGGCGCTGGGGTACAACGCAGGATAACGCGGTTGCTCTTTTGGCGTTGGGCAAATATGCCCGATATATCGAGTCACAGGATAAAGAATATTCAGGCAGTGTGATGTTGGGGGATCAAATGATCGCGGGCTTTGACAATTCCAGCCCGGCGTTGATCAAGGATAAGGATTTGGGCGGTCAGGATGTCTTTTTATCCGTCCAGGGTCGAGGGAATGTTTATTATTACTGGAATTCGTCTGGTGTTTCACTTGAACAGAAAGTTGAAGAAGCTGATTCAGGATTGCGCGTAAGAAGAAAGTTTTTAGACAGAAACGGGAATCAAATCAACAAGAATGACATTACGCAGGGCGAGACAGTTGTTGTTGAATTGTCCGTTGAGACTGATTTGAATTATGAAAATGTTGTGATTACTGATATGCTTCCGGCGGGTTTTGAGATTGAAAATCCGAGGATTGAAACACGAGACGGTTCAGGTTTATCGTCGGAGAAAGACTTCTTGCCGGATCACATTGATATCCGGGATGACAGGTTCCTTATTTTTACGGACATGCCTTCAGAGAATAAGTTTACTTATAGGTATGTTGCCCGCGCCGTGACACAAGGCAATTTTATTTTACCGCCTGTCAGCGCTGAGTGTATGTATGACCCGAGTATTAAAAGCGTCAGCGGGCAAGGGCGTGTGATTATTCATTAAGATGAAAAGAATCAACCTTAAAAAATTATTCAATGGTTTGTGTGTCTTGACAGTGACGGCGTGTGTGCTGTCTGTGGCGGGATATGTTGCTATTTTAAAGTTTGTGCCGTTTCCGTATACCGCAATCGAGAAGATTGGCTATTCGCGCACGATTCTCGACAGGGAAGGGAATTTGTTAAGGGCTTTTCTCGGTGAAGGAGATAGATGGCTTTTGCCGGTAGATCTTGATGAGGTAAACCCGAATTTTGTCAATGCCACGATCGCCATTGAGGATAAGCGGTTTTACGAGCATTTTGGTGTGGATGTTCAGGCGGTCTTGCGGGCGGTTAAGCTGAATGTGGCGAATCAGCGGGTGATTTCCGGGGCATCGACGTTAAGCATGCAGGTGATCAGAATTTTGGAAGGAAGGAAACGGAGTTTCCTCAATAAGATCATTGAGACGGTTCACGCGATACATCTTGAGAGACTGTATACGAAGGATGAGATCTTAAGGTTTTATTTTGAGCTTGCGCCTTATGGCGGGAATATCCACGGGGTCAAAGCCGCGTCCTTGCGGTATTTTCAGAAATTGCCTCAAGATTTGAGTTTGTCTGAATGCGCGCTTTTGGCAGGGCTTCCGCAATCCCCCACTTATCTAAGACCGGATCGTTATCCTGATCGGGCTAAACAGCGACGTGATCGTGTTCTTTCGAGCATGTTGGAGAATAAGTTTATTACAGACGAGGAATACAGGATCGCCAAATCTGATCCTGTTGTCGCGGGTAATTACGCGTTTCCATTTAAGGCTCCGCATTTTACGCGTTTTGTCAGAGTCAATTCTAAAGAACAAACGGTTGTGACAAGCCTTGATTCCGATCTTCAGCATTTTGCCGAGACCGCGATTAAAGACATGGTTGTCCGTTTGGAATCAAGCGGTGTGTCCAATGGCGCGGTGGTGATCATTGAAAATAAAACGGGGAAAATACGTGCGATGGCAGGTTCTGTTGATTTTTTCTCTGATGAGAATTCCGGGCAAATCAATGGGGCATTAAGTCTGCGCTGTCCCGGCTCGGCACTCAAGCCGTTTACATACGCGATCGGTTTTGACAAGGGATTGTATACGCCTCGAATGATTTTGGCGGATGTACCTGTTCAATATAACGGCTATCGTCCGCTTGATTATGACAAGAAATACCGCGGGCCGGTATCTGTCCGTGAGGCGCTGGTGGATTCGCTAAATATTCCAGCTGTCGAGGTGCTTGATAAGGTGGGGTATCAGAATCTTTATTCTACGCTTAAGAAAACCGGGGTGACTACGCTATCTAAACCGCCTTCACATTATGGGTTGGCGTTGACATTGGGGTCGGGGGACGTGAATCTGCTTGAACTGACCAATGCGTATACGTCATTCGCGCGTCTTGGCGTCTTTAAGCCGTATAGTTTTCTTGAGGGTGGAGATGCTGTTGAGGGAAAGCGGGTTTTCTCGCAAGGCGCTTCATTCTTGGTCGCGGATATTTTGTCAGATTCAAATCGGTTTAAGGATACGCAATATCATCACGATAAAACGCATCCGAAATTTGCCTTTAAGACAGGCACATCATACGGGCATCGAGACGCTTGGACAATAGGCTTTAATCCGGAATATACCGTCGGTGTTTGGCTTGGAAATTTTTCAGGCAAGTCCTCCAAGGCTCTTGTTGGTCTGCCAACCGCGGCTCCAGTTGTGGCGAGGGTGTTTGATCATGTATACGCGAAGAAGCAGGCGCCATGGTATGACAAGCCTGATTCTATTGGAGAACGAGACGTTTGCGCTTTAAGCGGAAAGCCTGCGACGGCATTATCGCCGGTTGTTGTGAAGGATTATTTTATTAAGGGCGTGAGTGTGAGCCTGCCGTCGGATATGCATAAAAAGATCGCCATTGATAAAGAAACAGGTTTGGCGCTTGATGATCAGTTGAAGCAGGAGCGAGAGTATACAGAAGAAGTTTTTGAGATTTGGCCGCAGAAGTTGCAGACATGGGCTAAGCAGAATCGAGCTAATTATCACGAGCCTCCACGGTATTTAGAGCAAGACAGCAGATTGGTGAATTTAGATAAGAATCGTCCGAAAATTATTTCTCCGTCTCATGGGACGGAATATTTTAAATTGAATAATCAGATGAATGATCAGTTGGCTTTGCTTGCGGACGCGGGGTTTGATAGCGGCGCGCTTTTTTGGTTTGTGGATGACAAGTTTTATCAGAAAAGCAGTGCGGGGCAGAAGGTGTTTTGGAATATGATGGATGGTGATCATAAGATCGCGGTTGTTGATGCCAACGGCAGAAGCGCATTTGTTAAAATTGTGGTGAGATAGAGAAATTCCTGTCAGGAATATTTTAGGTTGTTTTTTATCTTTTAATATGGTATATATTCTTATGGAGAATGTTTATGTCTTGGAATTTATGCAACACGGATAAGTACGATCGTTCTTTTAAACAGTATCAAAAGAAACATAAGGATGAACTGCAGGCGGTTTTGGCGAATTTGCTTGATTATAAGACTGCGGTGGATTCAGGCATTGATCCGTTGCGTGTTCAGGCGGGATTCATTCATCCGGAACCCATGGGCGTTGTGGCGATCGATCAGAAGCGAGGCGGAGTTAGGAAGAAATTGAAGCAGACGCGGTTGTATTTGTATCCGGATAAAGAAAAGCGTGAGATTTGGCTTATTACGATTGGCGATAAAAACACGCAGAAAACAGATATTCAGTTGGCAAAAGAATTTGTCAAAGCAATAAGGGAGAGCGAAGATGGCTAAAAAATTTAAAAGTGTTCAGGACATGGTGAAATCTTTGTCTGAGGATAAAGAATTTGACCAGCAGTTTGATGAACAAGTCAACAAGCGCCGGTTGTCCCGGTTTTTGTTCGTTTTGCGTAATCAAAAGGGGATGACACAAAAACAAATGGCTCAAAAGCTCGGATGCACACAAAGCCGGATTTCCAAGATCGAGCATGCTGAGGATATGGATTTGACGGTTAAAGATTTGTTGGATTACGGCAGGGTTTTGGATATGAACATCAATTTTAACTTTGCGCCACGGAATCTGAAGATCGTTGATTTGATTCGTTTTCATTTGCACGCCATTCATCAGTTGATCAAACGGCTGGTGAAGCTTTCAGGTGACGATGATCAGATGGGTCTGGGGGTTCTCAAGGCCATGAGAAACACGACAGACACTTTCGCGGACAATTTATTATCTAATTTGAAGGATTTGATCGCGGCGCAGGCAAAATCAAACAAGTTTAAGAAGGAAATGTTCACGGTTTCCGAGATTAGCGGCGATTTTGAGGAGCAGGATCAGAAAGAGCTTGCTCATAAATAACAGGTGCTGGTCATAAGAGTGGTGCGAACCTTCTTCACCCAGCCACCCTTACTTGACGCCCAGGCGAAATAAAGCTGTCTGGAGCCGCAACCTCACTCATTCGGGTGAGGTTGTGATTTAATAGGAGAAATTTTTTATGAAGCAATGGTATGAAGAATTATATGTAAATTATGGAAATAAATACGACAGCGAGTGTTTTGTGAAGGGAACGTTTGGCGAGTGCGACTTTATTGAGAAAGAGATTAATGGGAATAAATCATTAAAGATTATTGATATTGGTTGCGGTACTGGTCGTCATACGATTGAGCTCACAAAAAGAGGGTATAATGTGACAGGGGTAGATCTGTCTGATTCGCTACTTCAAAGGGCGAGGGAAAAAGCACAAGAACAATCCTTGGAGATTAATTTTCAACAGCAAGATGCAAGGAAGCTTCTTTTTGAAGGTGATTTTGATCTTGCGATTATGCTGTGTGAAGCAGGTTTTTCTCTTATGGAAACGGACGAGATGAATTTTGAGATTCTTAAGAATGCTACGAAGGCATTAAAAGATAACGGCAAGTTGATCTTTACTACGCTAAACGGTTTATTCCCGCTGTTCCATTCGGTTAAAGAATTTTATGAATCGCAAGCTAAAGAAGGAAACGCTCAATGTAAGGACTGCACTTTTGATCTGATGACGTTTCGCGATCACAATACCGCTGTTTTTGAAGACGATTGCGGAAATAAGAAAGAACTCAAATGCAACGAGCGCTATTATGTGCCGAGTGAGATTACGTGGCTTTTGAAATCGTTGGGGTATAAGAAAATTGATATATTTGGAGCAAAGCTGGGGGAATTTTCGAGGGAGCATAAATTAACCACAGAAGATTTTGAGATGCTTGTTGTTGCTGAGAAATAATTATTCAGGAATAAGAGAATTGAGCCGTTTGACCATTTGTTCTTTTGAGTTTAGTTGTGCGATGGAGTGAAGTTTGTTGAGGCTGAAGATGCGGTGGATTCGGTTTTCTTGGCAGTTGTGTAGTTTTTTTGTTGAAATTCAGCCGGGAGGTTTTCAGGGATGGTTATGAGCTTCGGTATATGTTTTCGGTGGATCCCCAGCTTTTCAGCGGTTACGATAGCGTATTCGTTAGGGTTGATTTTCAGGTAGGCTTTGACATATAATGTTTGTTGAATGATATTAATTGAGGGTCGGGTTTGCGTTCTTTTGGCAATGGATCGTTCAATTTTTACTGATTTGCGACTTTCAAGCTTTTATGAAATTTCACAAGCACCTGAATTGATTGGGATTCTGAAACTCGCCTGGCGTCAAGTTTGGGACCCTCAGATATTCTAGCGGTTAAAGCTAGCTAAACAATAGGAGAAGAAATGGAATATAAAGAAAGTCTTTTAAAAAAAATTTTTTCATGGACCAATATTGGGTTTGTTGTTCTTTTTATGATTTTAATCTTTTTTGTAGCCCAATTGCTTGAATCATGGAAGCCAGAGGAGCCTTCGGTTCCTGAGGAGATCAGCGAACAAGAAGATTTTTTTCCCGAGGAGATAGATCAAAAAATCGTTGAGGTGCAGCAAGAGGATGAAGTTTTTTTGCAACCTTTGATAGAAAAGAAATTTCTTGTTCAGGTTGCGTCATTTCAGGATAAAAAAAGATCTGATACAGCTATTGAAGAGTTAAAAAAGAAAGGTTATGCGCCTTTTGTTGAGACAAAAGATTTAAACGAAAAAGGGATTTGGTATCGCGTTTATGCTGATGGATTTGAAACCAAAGACCAAGCCCAGAGCTTTTTGGATATGGTTAAAAAAGATTATCCAGGGTCTTTCATTCGGAAGATGTAGCCTTGCAAGCTTAACGTTCTTTTTAAAACCCTTAGAGGCAGTGCCTTTAAGGGTTTTTTGTTTTTAGTATTTTTTATGTTGTTTTAAGGTATAGCATTTTAAATTTTTAAAATTTTAATTTATTGTGTATTTATTGTATTTTAATTAAGGTTTTTCATAAGACAGATTCTAATTTGCGTGAGTTATCGATCTTATCTTTATTAGCGAGAGGGCACTGGTTGATCAATGATGGCATTTTAAAAAGTAATTGCGTTGAGGATGTTTTATATGTTTTGAATAGCAGAAATTAAAGTTTTTTATTCTATTAAAATCTTTATTGGTTATAAAAGTTATTTTTAATGCAAGATAAAATAATTTTGAGTTAATTTATTTTGCGTTTTTTTATTTTTACTGGAACATAAGTTTTAGAAGATATTTTTGAGCTCTTTCGTAGTGTGGCACATAAACGAGGGGAAACCGATCATGGGGAAAACTGAGGAGTTAAGTGAGTATTTATCTTGACTAAAATAATTCGTAGTGATATTATGTTAGTGATTATTCATTAACATATGAGTGTTAAAGTATATTTGACTATTTTTATTATGCTAGAATGGAAATTGTAATGAAAAGAAAAGCGTCGTCGCAAAGGAAAATCGAGATTATTAGCTCAGCTGCCGAAATACTTATTTTAAAAGGCTTACAAGATTTAACCATAAAAAATTTAGCACAACGAAACAAGATTTCGGAAAGCGCTATTTATCGTCATTTTAAAGACAAGCAGTCGATTCTTATTGGGTTGATTGACCAGTTTGAGAATGACCTTCTTTTTGTTATCGATCAACCTATAAAGAATCACCAAAATCCTATTGAGCAATTAAAAGAAATTATGAGAGCGCATATTGTGTTCGCGCAAAAAAAGAAAAGTTTGCTGTTTGCCGTTACTTCAACTGCGATTCATCTTAAGGATGATTTTTTAAGAAAGAAAATATTAGGCATAACGGATAAGTATCGATTACGAATAAAAAAGATACTTATAAAAGCAAAAGAAGAAGATTTTTTACGTGATGATATTGATATTGATACGGCTAGTTTTGCTTTTTTTGGGCTTATTCGATCAGCTAGTGCACATTTTGCTTTAACCAATTATAAGAATCCACCAATTAGTAAGTTTTATACATTATGGAATATTTATTTCCACGGTATTGAAAAAACAAAAAGTTTTAATAAATAATATTAAACAATTGTATTTGTTTATTAAAGAATAAGAAGGATTAGGATGTTCGAGAAAAGCAACGCTCCTTCCAGTTAAGAAAAAATGAATCATGCTTCGCGTATTATGATTGAAAAAGTTTTTCCTGAGATCGATGCAGGAGCTTTTCCTGTTAAAAGGGTTATTGGAGAAAATGTTGTTGCGGAGGCCAATATTTTTGTTAAGGGTTATGATGAGATTGCTGCTGTGCTCCTTTATCGGACAGCGAAAGAAGACAAGTGGAACGAAATTCCTATGAAATCTTTAGCCAATGACCGGTGGATTGGGTCTTTTTCTATAAAAAAACAAGAAGATTATTTTTATAGTATTCGCGGCTTTATTGATGAGTTTGATACATGGCGTAAGAGTCTTCAGAAAAGAATTGACGCTCAGCAGGATATCTCTATCGATTTAAAAAGTTGATTCGGCTTCACATTTTTGTAAAAAAGAAGGAAAAAATAGAGATTATGTTAATAAGTGACTTTTTTTGTTTTGGATTATTTTTATATTTAAGAAATATTTAATTTAAAGAAAAATGCTAATGAAAGTATTTACCTGGATAGGCGTTGTTATTAGTTTAATTCACTGTGGTTTGTTTTCTGGATTAAACTTGGGTTTTTTTGGGTCTAGCCGTTTACGGCTGGAAGTGTTGGCAGAGATGAATGATCCTGATGCGAAGAGGGTTCTTTCGTTAAGGAAAGATCTACATTTTCTGTTGGCAACTTTGCTGTGGGGAAATGTGGGCAGCGTTGTTCTTTTGACGTTATTTACTGATTCAGTCATGAACGGAATAGGGGCGTTTTTCTTTGCAACAATTGCTGTTACGTTTTTCGGGGAGATTATTCCACAAGCATATTTGGCTAAGCATGCGTTGAAGGCAAGCGGTATTCTTGTTCCCATTATTCATTTTTATCAAACTCTTTTGTATCCTTTTGCTAAGCCAACGGCTCTTTTTTTGGATAAATGGCTTGGCAAAGAAGAAACAAGCTATTTTGATGAGAATGAAATATCTGTTTTATTGCGTCATCATGTTCAGTCGGGCAATACAGATGTTAGTCATTTCGAGGGGATGGGGGCTTCCAATTTTCTAGCTCTTGATGACATTCTCGCCAAAGATGAAGGAGAAATCTTAGATCCGAAAAGCATTATTGCTTTATCTTTGAACATAGAGGGAGTTCCAATTTTTCCAAAATATAAAAGAAATGCTAATGATAAATTTCTTCAAAAAGTTCATGCTTCAGGAGAAAAGTGGATAGTTTTTACGAATAAAAATGGAGACCCTTTGTATGTTCTGAATGCGGATCAATTTTTAAGGGATGCGCTGGATCAAGAATGTGCCAAAAGCATATATACATATTGTCATCGACCGATTGTTATTAAAGAAAGCAAGATGAAATTGGGTGAAGTTTTATTGAGACTTAAAGTTAGAGCAAAAAGCCCTGAAGATGATGTTATTGATAATGATATTATTCTTTATTGGCGTCAGGAAGAAAAAAGAATTATAACAGGGGCGGATTTTTTGGGGAGGCTTTTGAGAGGGATAGTTCCTCGGAAGTAATAATTTTCGAATTTATGATCATATTTAAATCAATTGGAATTTTGATTTGTATTTTGCATTCGGCGATGTTTTCTGGCCTTAATCTAGGATTATTTGGTCTAAGTCGACTAAGGCTTGAGGTGCAGGCTAAGACAAACAATGTTGATGCGGCAAGAATCCTGAATTTAAGAAAAGATGCTCATTGGTTATTAGCCACGATATTATGGGGAAATGTCGGAGTGAATGTTTTGTTAACACTTTTGATAGATTCTTTCTTTCCTGTTTTTTATGCATTTATTTTTTCGACTTTTTGGATTACTTTCTTTGGCGAAATTATTCCTCAGGCATATTTTGCTCGTCACGCATTGAAATCAAGCAGGTTCCTTGTTCCGATTATTAGATTTTATCAGTTTCTTTTGTTTCCTATTGCTAAACCATCGGGTCTATTTATGGATGTTTTATTAGGAAAAGAAGAAACGATTTTCTTTAAAGAAGATGAAGTTAAGGTTTTTCTTCATCGGCATGCTCAATCGGGAAGCACGGATGTTGGATTTTTGGAAAGTTTAGGAGCCTCTAATTTTTTATCTCTTGATGATATTGATGTTGAAAAAGAGGGAGAAATTATTAATTCGAATAGTATTTTGCAATTGCCTCTTTCCCCAAAGGGGTTGCCACGCTTTCCTCCTTACGAGCAGAGTTTTGATGATCCTTTCTTGAAAAAGATTAATGCTTCGAGGGAAAAATGGGTTATCATAACGAACGAAGAGAATGATCCGGTTTTTGTTCTCAACGCAGACCAATTCTTGCGTGATGCGATATATTCCAAACAAGTTAGAAGCATTTATACTTATTGCCACAGGCCTATTGTGGTTACCGAATCGGGGACAAAATTAGAGGAAGTTATTCTTAAATTTAAGGTATCTTCGAAACATAAAGATGATGATGTTGTGGATAACGACATTGTTTTGTATTGGAATAATGAGAAGCGGATTATTACTGGAGCAGATATTTTAGGGAGGCTTTTGAGGGGCATTGTTCAACGAATCGCTAATTAGGGAAAAGTGAGAAGTTTTGCTTAGGGAGGGCTGGTGAAATTTAAAAATATTTTGTTATTAATTTTTGGAATAATCTTACTTGTTGTTTTATTGCAAAATACCCAAGTTGTTTCTATGCGATTTTTGTTTTGGCAAATAAGTATGTCAAGGATCATCCTTTTACCACTTGTTATGTTTTTTGGTTTTGTTATTGGTTTTTTTGTTGGAAGAAAATCACGGGATTGGCAATAAAAAATATAAAATTGAATTAAAGGAGAAAATATAAATTTATTGTTGTTTGTATTTATATTGGTCATTTCTTTTATTGTGGTAAGAATTGGTGCCATTGCTTTTGAATTAATAGGGTTAGAATGGTCTTTTGCAAAATTTCAAGCCTTGTTTTACAGGTACTGGATTCACAACAAGTGAAGCAGAACTAGTTGTAGGGAATCCACAGAGACGGCAGATTGCGTCTGTATTAATAGTCTTAGGGAATGTGGGTCTAGTTACTCTAATTGCTACATTTGCCAATTCCTTAAAAAATAGGGGAGAATTATACCAAAATTATTTAGAATAAACAGCTAAGGGAAGGAAATCAAGATTTCTTTCGACTGATTTAATTTTATAAAAATTATGGAGGATAAATGGATTTATTGATATTTAGAAAACTAATTTTTTCCATTATAGCCATTTTATCGATTATTTTAATTTTTCATTTTTTGAAAAGGCAGGCAAGGGAGATTGCTCAAAAAAAGAATATTAAAAAAACAAGGTATTTTGTTATTAAAAGATTGATTTTTTTTGTCAGTTTGATTTTTTTATTGATTATTTTAATTTTTATTTGGGGTATAAATATTAAAGATTTATGGGTTTCTATTGCAGGCATTTTAGCTATGGTTGCAGTGGCTTTTTTTGCTGTTTGGAGTCTTGTTGGTAATATTTTAGCAGGGGTTATCATTTATTTTACAACTCCATTTAAAATAAATGATACGATTGAAATAATGCCTGATGGGATAAAAGGAAAGGTTCTCGCGATCAATACTTTTTATTCTTTAATTATAGATGAAGAAGAAAATTATATTAATATTCCAAATTCCTTATTCTTTCAGAAGTATATCCGCAATATTAGAAAAAAATAATATAGTATATTTAATGCACAATCAAAAGAAGAAAATATCTGTTCAGAAGGTGTTAGCTATTTTTTTCTTTTTCTTAGATGCGCATGTTTGGGCAATTGTGCTTTTATTATTGTGTTGTCCAGCAGTGAATTTAAAGGATTAAGGCATTATTTCGATTGAGTATTAATTTGGCGATGTTCTATCGTTTGGTATTTATTTCTAGTTATTGACACATTTTTTTAACTTATTAATCCTATTTGCCCCGATGTTCAACTATGCGACACATTTTTTTTATTTTTTAGCGGTCATTATTGTCTGGATTAAGCGAAAAGAAATATTTAGGAAAGATGGTGTTGCAACGAAAATAATAGGGGGAAGGTCTGAGGATACAATATTTAATTAAGAATTAAAAAGGTTCCAACTCTGTTTTTGTTTATCTGAGTGTTAAAACTGTTTTGAATCAATAATTTACAATGGTTTTTTTGTTGCTTCTTACTGGAGGTTAGATTTTCTTAGTTTATAATAGTTAATTATTGTGATATGTTTTGATAAATGATAAGATTTATTATCGTTACTCATAAAAAATCAGAAGATTATGAAAAGTGAACTAAAAAAGAATTTGGGACTTTTAGATATATTTTGTCTCGCATCTGGAGTGATGATAAGTTCCGGGATATTTATATTGCCGGGCTTAGCATACAATCAATCAGGTCCGCTAGTGTTCGCATCCTATTTCTTTGCTGGAATTCTGGCTCTTGTAGGGACTTTAAGTGTTATTGAACTTGCGACTGCCATGCCTAAAGCCGGTGGAGACTACTTTTTTATTACGAGAAGCCTTGGACCACTTATTGGAACGGTATCTGCTTTTCTTAGCTGGACTGCACTTTGCCTAAAATCCGCATTTGCAGTATTCGGCATAGCAGAAATTTTATATCTTACTTTTGGATTTCCTGTTATCGTGTCATCTTTTTTTATATGTTGTTTCTTTATCGGGCTTAATATTTTTGGAGCAAAAGAAGCGGCAAAGCTAGAGGTGATGCTCGTGCTGGGACTTTTTGCCATAATGTTTTTCCTTATTATTGGAGGGGCCGGGAGATTGTCTGCCAGCCACTTTACACCTTTGCTCCCATATGGTTTTAATAAGGTATTGGTAACCTCTGGGTTTGTTTTTATTTCTTTCGGTGGGCTTTTGAATATTGCGAGTATCTCAGGTGAGGTAAAAGACCCTTCAAAAAATATTCCAAGAGGGATGCTGTTATCGATTCTATCTGTTACTGTTGTTTATACCGCTATATTAATAATAGCGGTTGGTATATTGTCGGGTGATAAGCTTTCGGGGTCACTTACTCCGATCGCCGATGTTGGAAGAATTTTGTTCGGGGATATCGGATATTTTATAGTTTCTGTTGGGGCGCTTTTGGCATTTATCACTACGGCTAATGCTGGAATAATGTCTGCATCAAGATATCCGCTAGCCTTAAGTAAAGACAAGCTTCTTCCTGGATTCATTGGTAAACTTACAAAACGTAAAAAATCACCAGTAGTCGCTATTTCTTTAACTGGTTTGTTTATTTTTATATGTTTAATGTTGGATTTGACAACGCTTGTAAAGCTGGGTTCTGTGGTGATCTTAATGCTATATATTTTGACCAATATAGCGGTCATTATACTCAGAGAGGGAAAGGTTCAAAACTATAGACCGGCGTTTAAGGTTCCGTTTTATCCGTGGATTCATATAGCAGGGATCACTCTTTTTATTTTTCTTATAATCGATATGGGTTTAGTTGCTATGGAAATAAGTGTTTCAATGGCAGTGCTGGCGATGACGATATATTTATTATATGGACGAAAAAGGCATAAAATTGAATATGCCTTGCTTCATTTGATAGAAAGAGTGATTAATAAAAGCCTAACAACCAATGCTTTGGAAGAAGAATTAAAACAAGTAATTATTCATAGAGACGAGCTAACGATAGACCGGTTTCATGCGCTTGTTGATGATTCGATTGTTTTAGATATTAAAAAAGGGACAAGTCTTGACGATTTCATTGCTGATATATCTCAGAGAGTTTCTGGTGAAATAGGGTTGTCGAGGGAAGAGGTTGTTGAACTTTTTAACCAAAGGGAGTCGCAGGGGTCAACCGCCATCACACCATTTGTTGCGATGCCTCATATAATAATTCCGGGTCAAAAAAAGTTCAAATTGGTTGTTGCTAGGTGTTCAGAAGGAATTAAGTTTACTAGCGAGAGAGATAGCATCAAGGCGGTTTTTGTGTTGTTCGGGACTAAGGATGAGCGGACCTTTCACTTGATAGTGCTATCGGCTATAGCTCAAATTGTACATAATCAAAAATTCGAAAAATTATGGCTTGGTTCCAAGGATGAACATCAATTAAAAGATATTCTTTTGTTGAGCGAACGCAAAAGATTCAGAGCTTAAGGGCAAAAGGAATCTTAGCCGATATTGGATTAAGTCGTTGTGATGATAAAAAGGATATGTATAGAAAATCGATTAAATGGTTGTTAAGCAGGCTCTAGTTTGGTTCGAACATCCAACCTTAGTTTTTTTGAGAGGAGTGAATAATGACACCAGTTGACAAAAAAGATGATTTGACTGTTCGGGCAACATGTTTAAATTGCATGGATGGACGTGTGCAATTACCGGTTTTAAATTGGATTCAAGAGAAATATAATATTGATTTTGTGGATGTTATTACTGAGGCGGGCATGGATGGGGTTATCGCCTCACAGGAGAATATCGATGAAATTATTCGAAGCATTAAAATTTCCGTTAACATTAATAAATCTATCCGAATTTTTCTTGTCGGCCATCATGATTGTCGGGGCAACTCTGTTGACGAAGGAGCTCATCACGAGCACATAATCAAGGCTGTTGCACGTTTGAAAGTGCATTGGCCAGAATTTGAGATTGTTGGGCTTTGGGTTAACAGTCATTGGCAGGTGGAGGTTTGCTGTAAATAGGTTTTAATTTGTTTTGCCCAGCGACATCGGTTTTCCTAGTCGCTAGAATTGATTAATAAAGGAAGAAATATATTATGGAAAGGTATTTATGAAGTATCTGACACGACGAATGAAAATTAAACGAATAGTATATGACTGTTTTGATAGGCTCGTTCGGACAGTTTTCCGGGTTTATACGCGTGACCCTCTTTATTCAGGATATGTGACACAAGCTTCATATTCTCCGTGGATTGGGGATAAATCTTTTATTGATCTGTTTTCTAGGATAGAAGCTATGACTGTAACAGCTGTGGAGCGATACCGGTCGTATTCTCTCTGGATGTTGGTTCAGCAAACATCAAAATTGAAAGGTGCGTTAATTGAGATAGGAACTTGGAGAGGGGGAAGCGGCGCCTTGATTGCGAAACGAGCGACTATGTGTGGAATTACGGATAATGTTTATTTATGCGATACCTTCACAGGTGTTGTAAAAGCCGGCGATCAGGATCCGCATTATAAAGGAGGGGAATTCGCGGATACGTCTTTAGAAACTGTGAATGAGTTGCTGAGAGTTCTCGGTGTAGAGAATGTAACCGTGCTTAAAGGTATTTTTCCTGATGAAACATCTTCTATGATTAAAGAGCAGCAGATCCGTTTTTGCCACGTTGATGTCGATACTTATGATTCTGCAAAAGATATATTGAATTGGGTTTGGCCGCGATTATGTCGAGGGGGGATGTTGGTTTATGATGATTTTGGTTTTCATACGACTCAAGGGATCCGAAAGCATGTCGAAGAGCAGCTTGATATAAAGGATAGGGTTGTCATTCATAATCTTACTGGTCAGGCTATTGTGATTAAGATTGCTTGATTCGTTGATAATCTTTGAACATAGCTTAGGGTGGTGAGCGAGAAATTTTTCGTTTTCATACTGGCGCGGGACCCCAGTTTTCTGTTGAATGGGTATGGGCTAAATCATTGAAAAAAAATGATTTAGCCCTTTTAAATTTTTATCGTTAACTTCTGTTGCATCTGGATTTCGGGCGTAATTTCACTTATCTGTTGTGGTTCCTACATAAAAAACGATTTTTTCCAATTTTATCTTAGAAATAAGAATCCAGCCTGATTTTGGTGAAATTTTTATATAGTATACATGGCGAGAAGTTTAAGTTATTATATTCGCTATGTCATTTTCAATATTAGGATTATCTAAAGATTTATTGAAGGCTGTGGAATATGCTGGATATCAGAAACCAACAGACATTCAGGCGCAAGTTATTCCATTTATTCTTGATGGGAAGAATGTCATTGCTGAAGCTAAGACAGGAACAGGAAAAACAGCGAGTTTTGTGTTGCCGATTTTACAGTTATTGCAGGACTGTCCTGATCAAGAACGCAAAACGATCAAGGCGCTTATTTTGATGCCAACGCGCGAATTAGCTGGTCAGGTTAGCAGTGTGATAAAAATTTATGGACGACATTTAACTAAGCCAAAAAAGACGGCATTGATTGTTGGTGGATCGAACATTGATGTGCAATCAAGAGCTTTAATTCATGGAGTGGATATTGTTGTGGCGACACCAGGGCGGCTATTGGATGTGGCGCAGCGTCAGAGAGTTGATTTTAATTTTCTTAGATTTTTGGTTATTGATGAAGCTGATAAGATGTTTGATTTGGGATTTTCCAAAGAAATAGAATCTGTTTTAAATTTATTGCCGAAGAAAAGGCAGAATTTATTATTTTCAGCAACGATGAGCGATAAGGTTCAAGCATTAGCGCAGAGTTTTATGCCTGAAGCTGTGAATATTAAAATAGAAGATACTGTTTTAACGGTTGATCATATTTGCCAGCGGGCTATTGAAGTCAATCGTTTTAATAGAGGGCCGTTGTTGCGTCATTTGATTCAAGTGGAAGGCTGGCAACACGTGTTGGTTTTTGTGGCAAAGGCGCGAGACTCTGATGTTATGGCTGCGAAACTTAATAAGCTGAACATTGATGCAGAAGCCTTTCATGGTGGACTAACTCAGGCGCAACGAACGCAAGTTTTAGGTGATTTTAAGAAAAAGAAATTTAATGTTTTAGTTGCAACAGATTTAGCTGCCCGCGGGATTGATATTAATAAATTGCCGTATGTCGTTAATTATGATTTGCCTCGCTCGCCAGATGATTATATTCATCGCATTGGGCGTACGGCAAGGGCGGGAGAGCCCGGAGAAGCAATAACTTTTATTGGTCATGAAGATCAGGCACATTTTGCATTAATTGAAAAAAGAACGCAGATGCGTTTAAAAAGAGAATCTATAAATGGTTTTGAATTAAAGGGAGATCCTTTGCTAAAAGCGAAAGGTAAGCCTCCTGTCAAAGGTTTGCGTATGAGCAAAAAAGATAAAGCGCGCGTGGCTGCTGCTAAGGAAGAGAGACATAGGGAGCGAGACATTAAAAGATCTGGAAGGGAAAAAGTTTAAGGTTGGCAAAACTTAATTTGTAAATAAGCGCATAAATAAGGATAATTATTTTTGAAAAAGGGTAATGGGTTTAAAGGAAAATTATGGCACTTATTAGTTTGCAAGAAATTTCACTCGCATTTGGTGGACCGTTATTGTTTGACGGGGTAAGCTTGCAGTTGGAGCTAGGCGAGAGGGTAGCTTTGCTTGGTCGAAATGGCACTGGCAAAACCACACTGATGAAAGTTATGGCTGGCCAAATAGAAGTTTTTTCGGGCGAGATCATTTATCAAAAAAATATTAAGGTTACGCATTTACCGCAGGAAGTGCCACATGACATTAAAGGTACAGTATTTGATATTGTATTTTCTGGTCTTGGGGAACGCGCTAAGCTTTTGAGCGATTATCATCACGTCGTCCATCGTTTACACACTGAGAATACATCTAAGCTTATGCAAGAGCTTGACCGCTTGCAAGAAGAGCTCAACCATACCGACGGGTGGGATCTAGATGCTGAAACGGAGAATGTGCTTTCTCATTTGAAGTTAAACGGGGAAGATGATTTTGAAACTTTATCAGGTGGACAAAAGCGCAGAGTGCTTTTGGCTAAAGCGCTAGTGATTAAGCCCGAGATTTTACTTCTTGATGAGCCTACCAATCATTTGGATATTGATACGATTAATTGGTTGGAAGATTTTCTAAAGAATTATTCTGGCACATTATTTTTTGTTACACATGATCGCAGATTTATGACTAATTTAGCAACTCGTATTATGGAGCTTGATCGTGGCAAGATTTTTAACTGGACGTGCGATTATCCAACATTTTTGAAACGTAAACAAATGGCGTTGGAAGTTGAATCTGCTCAGCGTGTTGTTTTTGCTAAAAAATTGGCTGAAGAAGAAGTATGGATTTGCAAAGGCATCAAAGCGCGACGTACGCGCAATGAAGGACGGGTTAAGGCTCTTGAGCATATGCGTGAAGAGAAAAAAGCTCAACGTGAGCAAATTGGTCAAGCGCGCATTCAAGCTCAAGAAGCTGGTGCTTCGGGTCGTTTGGTTGTTAAGGTCGAACACTTAAGTTTTAGTTATGGAGACGATTGTATTATTAAAGATTTTTCAGCCCAAATTATGCGCGGAGACAGGATTGGTGTCATTGGCGCGAATGGTAGCGGCAAGACGACATTGTTGCGTCTTTTAATGAATGAATTGCAGCCACACAAAGGCAAGGTTCGTTTGGGTACAAATTTAGAAGTTCTTTATTATGATCAGCTGCGCGAACAATTAGATGAAGAAAAGACTGTTATTGAAAATGTTACCAGAGGTGGAGACACCGTGATGATCAACGGAAAGCCAAAACATGCCATTGGGTATTTACAGGATTTTTTGTTTACACCAGATCGGGCGCGGACTCCTGTCAAAGTTCTTTCAGGTGGTGAGCGCAATCGCATTCTTTTGGCTCGTCTTTTTACGAAGCCTTTTAATTTTTTGATAATGGATGAGCCAACGAATGATTTGGATATTGAAACTCAGGAGTTGCTTGAAGAGCTTTTGATGGAGTATTCTGGGACTTTGATTTTAGTGAGTCACGATCGTGTTTTTTTAGATAATGTGATTACGTCGACGATTGTTGTTGAAGGCAAAGGGGACGTTTATGAATATGCTGGTGGTTATGATGATTGGCTTTTTCAGAGCAAAGTAAACAAACTAAAGAAATCTAAGCTTAAAGTGAATCCTAAACTTAAAAGAGCAGAAGAAGGGATTGTTAGGCGTAAGCTTTCCTTTAACGAACAAAAAGAGTTAGAAAAGTTACCTAATCAAATTCAGAAGCTTGAGGAAGAACAAGAAAAGATTTGCGCACTTATAAGTGATATCGGCTTATATCAAAAAGATCCTCAAAAAGCAGTAGCAGCCCAGATACGTTCTAAGGTGATTGTTGATGAGCTTTCCAAAGCTTATCAGCGATGGGAACAGTTGGAAGAATTGGGTGCGTAGAAATAAAAAAGATGTGTGTGGGATCAAGGCTATGGCGCAACGCCGTGATTTGCCGGCAAAAAAGTTTTAATTTAGTTCGCCTGGTCACCCCGTTGATAGTAGTTTCGAGAAAAATTTTCTAATCTTGCTTTTAGAGTGCAGAGGATTTTTAGTCGATAAATTAACCTTTACTGTCTTTGATTTGCTATATATAATAATTGCACTTCGAATAACAATTTGGTAACTATAAATAAAGTAAATATTTTTAAATTAAGGAAAGGGGCAGATTATGAATATTATGTATTTCTTGGTTGGGGCTGTAATTTTTGTATTTTTTAATGGCATAAAGATTATAAGACCGACACACCGAGGCTTGGTTGAGAGACTTGGTAAATATGATCGCTTTGCAGGACCAGGGTTTCATTGGATTTTTCCTATTATTGAAAAAATGTATATTGTGAACATAACCGAACAAATGATTGATGCGGAACGCCAAGAAATTATTACAAATGATAACTTGAATGCCAGCGTTGATGCACAGGTCTATTTTAAAGTTAAACTTGAGGAAGAGAGCGTTAAGAGTTCGCAATATAATGTGAATAATTATCAGTGGCAAATTGTTAATTTAGCACGGACAACATTAAGAAATATTATTGGTACATTAACTTTAAAATCTGCTAATAGCGAGAGAGGTAAAATTAACTCTGAATTACATGCAACCCTTAAAGAGGAAACTCAAAGTTGGGGAATAGAAATTGTTCGCACAGAGCTTAAAGAAATTGAGCCACCGCAAGACGTACAGGAAACAATGAACAAGGTTGTTAAAGCGGAAAATGAGAAAGTTGCTGCGGTTGATTTTGCAACAGCTCGAGAAACTGTTGCTGATGGTGAAAAGAGGGCAAAGATTAAAGAAGCTGAAGGTGTTAGGCAGGCCCGTATTTTACAAGCTCAAGGTGAAGCCGAAGCGATCCAGTTGGTTAATGAGGCGGCCGATAAATATTTTGTCGGAAACGCGCAGCTTTTAAGAAAGCTTCAGACGGTGGAAGTTTCCTTGGAAAATAATGCTAAAATTGTTATTCCTCAAGATACAGAGTTGGTTAATGTCATTGGGGAGATGGCCGGAGTATTGCCTTTAAAAAGGGATAAAAATGGCAGTTAACGATGTATTGCAAAAGAAAGTTTTTTAAAGAGTTATTTGTTAAAGAAAAGAGAAAAAATGAGTGAGCAGTTAAAAAATGACGATGAATCAACGTCTCAGAACGCTGAACCTGATGTTTTTGCTTTGATCAAAAAGATGCGTCAGCAGTTGGATTCTTTAGATAAAAAGATAGATATTTTGATTAGTCAGTCTCGAGAAAAATCTTCTAGGGAAAAATATCAGTCAAGATCGTTCCCGTCGCCTGATCGGCCTTATCGTCTGAGTCATTATTCTAAGAGTAGATCTCAGAGCGAAGGATCTGGAGAAAGAAGCTTTCGGTCTAGTTATCGTTCTGAAAACCGTCCTGGAGAGGGCGCTCGAGGTTTTGGTGGTCCAAAGAAAGATTATGATGGTAACCGAGAGACGAGATCTAGTGAAGATCGTCCTTTTAAAAAGAAGTTTGGCGACAAAAAAAGAAATGTTGCCCCAAGAAAAGACTCTCCTTTCTATAAACGTAAAAATAAATAATTATTGGCATATGTTATTTTGTTGATTGGGTGGTTCTCAAATTTTATAAGGGGAATAAAATATTTGCAGTAGTAATGCTGGAAATCTAGCAGCAAAAAAGAGCAAGAATTCCTCTTTGTCGGATCTATTGAATTAGTAAAAACAGGGAATCTGTGAATTGAAATCGTTATTGCTTTATGGGCAGGCAAGATATTCTAATAGTTATCCCTTATTTTAAAACCCTTCCTTTATTTTCTTGCTACTAAATATAAATATCGATATAATACAAGAAATCCACAATTTCATAAATTCTTTCTTAAGATAGGCTTTCAAGTCAAATATGGAAATTTTAAGAATATTACCATCTCGCCTTAATGTGATCCCGGATTTTCTTTCTGAGGTTGTTTCTCTTCTTAAAAGAAACAAAATCGAAGAACAAAAAATATTTGAAATAAAGCTATGTCTCGAGGAGGCTCTGGTTAATTCTATTAAGCACGGAAATAAACTTGATGAAAGATTAAACGTTACAACTCAAGTTAGAATAAACTCAGATTGCATTGAGATTGATCTTGAGGATCAAGGGCAAGGTTTTGATTTAGGGAGCCTTGAGGATCCAACGATTGAAAAAAATTTGTGCAAGCTTTGCGGAAGAGGCGTTTTTTTGATTAAAGAGCAGATGGATAAAGTTGAGTTTTTTGATGGAGGTCGCAGGCTAAAGATGATAAAATTTTTAAACAAGGAGAGTTCTTGTGGAAATTAATATTCAAAAGAATAATGACGTTGCTCTTTGCACGATTACCGGAGAGATCGATATCAATAATTCTCCGGACTTGCGCAAAGCATTTGATCAGCTTATTTCTACGAATGAAAAAAAAGTTGTGGTTGATTTTAGTGCCGTGCCATACATTGACAGCTCGGGTCTCGCGACATTGATTGAAATGTTTCAAAGGCTTAAAAGAATTGACGGTCATTTGAAAATAAGCCAGTTGGATCAAAAAGTTAAGAATATCTTTGAGATTACAAAATTAAATAAGCTTTTTGAGATTTATGATTCCAAAGAAAAAGCCATAGGGGATTTTGCATGATTAGTTATTTGGGAAGATTTATTATTGAATATGCACTTTGGGTAAAAGGTGTTGTTATTCTTTTTGTTGATATTCTTTATTGGCTTTTCGTGGGTCCTTTTTTAGGCAAGTTTTCTCGAAGAGAAAGTATTACTCACCAGATGATTTTTGTTGGGATTTGTTCTATTGTAATTGTTTTCTTTGTTGATTTTTTTACAGGGATTGTTCTTGCGATGCAAAGTGCTTATATTCTAGAGAAAATGGGTGCAAAGCTTTATGTGGCATCGTTAGTTGCGGTGTCTTTGTGCCGAGAGCTTTCGCCTGTTTTAACGGCTTTGGTTGTTGCTGGTCGTGCAGGTTCTGCGATCGCAGCAGAACTTGGGACCATGAAGGTCACAGAGCAAATCGAAGCTCTTGAGACAATGGCGATTAATCCTGTTCGTTTTCTTGCTGTTCCCCGGTTTTTAGCTTTGGTTGTGATGCTTCCAGCGTTAACGGTATTGGGAAATCTTTCTGGCATTTTCGGAGGATTTTTAATTGGGACTGGAAGCATGAACATCAATCCTGATTTATATATGCAGGTCACATTTAAATATTTAGAACTTAAAGATATCAACACGGGGCTCCTAAAGGCATTTGTCTTCGGTATTATTATTGCATTGGTTTCATGCTATGAAGGACTAACGACTAAAGGCGGAGCAGAGGGGGTTGGGCGCGCGACAACGCGTAGCGTTGTCATTAGCTTTATTTTGATTATTGCGGCGGATTGTTTGCTAACAGCATTTTTTTATTTCTTTAATTAATTTAAGATTATTAAAATGGGAGTTTTATGACTATTAAAGAGTGTCATGGCCAAAGTGTTGTTTCTCTCGAAAATGTCACAAAATCTTTTCAGGGTAGAAAAATTATAGATAATGTTTCTTTAGATGTTGTTTGTGGAGAGACGTTTGTGATCATGGGTTGTTCGGGGTCGGGGAAAAGCACACTGTTGCGTCATATGACAGGTGCGATTTGTCCCGATCAAGGCAATATTTTTATTAAGGGTAAAAATATCGCTGATATTTCTCCTAATGAATTAGACGAAGTTAAAAAGACGTTTGGTATGTCTTTCCAGTATTCTGCGCTTTTGGATTCTTTAACAATCGAAGAAAATGTTGCTCTTCCATTGCGTGAGCACACTAAGCTGGCAGATGAAATTATTGAAATTATCATCAAAATGAAATTGTCTCTTGTGGGATTAAGAGGATTTGAGCATTATTATCCGTCTGAAATCTCAGGTGGGATGCGCAAACGTGTTGGGCTAGCTCGTGCGATCGCGCTTGATCCAGATATTGTATTTTATGATGAACCGACAAGCGGTCTTGATCCTGTCGTCGGCGGTATTACTGATAAATTAATTAAGGACTTAAGCGTTAAGCTGATGATTACATCTGTCGTGGTGACGCATGACATGCATAGCGTTTTTAAGATTGCAGATCGTATTGCTATGATTCACCAAGGACGTGTAATTGAGATCGGAACGCCGCAGGAGATCAAAGATTCTAAAAATCCTTTTGTGCGTCAGTTTATTAATGGGAATCCAGATGGACCGATTAATTTTATTGAAGAACAAAAAGAATCTGGGCAAGAAGCTGTCTTGTAAATTTAGTTTTTGCAAAATATCTATTTAATGAAACTCTGACACGTTTCACGTGCGGAGTAAATTCGCAGCTCTAAGTTGCGTCGCTTTTTAAGCTTTGTAACTTAACTGCTCATTTAAGGGGAGTGTTATGAGAAAAAAGAAATGGACTAATGAATTTAAGGTAGGGTTTTTTGTTATTTTTTGTGTTTTAGGATTTCTTTATATGATGTATAGCACTGGTAAGCTTGATATTAAAAGCGACAAAGGATATTTTGTTTCTGTTGTTTTTGAGGAATCTGCAGGGCTCGAGCCGAAAGCGCCTGTTATGCTCAATGGTCTTGAGGTCGGGAAGGTAGACGAAATTACTCCATCTTATAAGGATGGAAAAACACAGATCACCTTAAAGCTTTGGCTTGAAAACCAAGCAAAGATTCGAGAAGGTTCAAAGATATCGATTAAGATGATGGGATTAATGGGGGAGAAATATATTCAGATTATGTCTTCAGATAATAGTAATTTTGTTTCTTCTGGAGCAATTCTTAAAGGTGAAGACTATATTGATTTAGATGTTTTTATTCGAAATTTAAATGCCATTGCTGAGGAAAACAAAGAAAATATTAACATGGCTATAAAGAATTTTGATTCGCTTCTTGCGAATTTAAATGATACTATTTCTGATAATCAGGAAGGCTTGCGCCAAACAATAAAGAATTTTGAAGAAACATCTCAGAATTTTGAAGAGTTTAGTGATGACTTAAAGCGAAATCCTTGGAAAATTCTTTTTAAGACGAAAGATGTTCCGCCTGATCCGAAAAAGAAGTAAGGAGATCTTTTTATTTCTGAGAGTTAAGCCTGGGGTAAATTCGTTGTATTTGTTTAATTTATTTTTAAGAGGAGTTAAGTGAGCAGACAAAAGATACTAATTATATTGATGGTTGTTGTAGGGTTTTTTGTAATGGTGAATGTTGCTAAAGCTAAGCCGCCAAGAAACATGAATTTAAGCTACGATCTTCAGAGCCAGATGTTGCATGTTGAGGTAGAGCATGTTTGCGATAATCGAAATAATGAGTATATTCATAAAGTGACAATATCGATTAATAGAGGAGTACCTGAGAAGAAATATTATGGCAAACAGAGAGACCATTTAATGTTTATTCAAGATATTGCAGTTACGGCTAAGGTTGGCGATGTTATTAAAGTTGCGGTTTATGCGAAAGAAGGTGGTTTTTTAGAAGGCTCTCTTGTTGTGGCAGAATAAAATGTGACATGTGCATGTTATTGGTTTAGTTTAAAATAAGAGAAGGAGATGCATGAAGAGGACGGCAGTTATTATTTCTTTTGTGATATGTTTTGTATTGATGTTACTTTTTAGCAGTTTCTTAAATTTGTTTAGTTATGCTCAAGATACAGAATATTCTTTTCATGGCGAGATTTATGACATTGATCCAGATGTATCGATGGTTATTGTTAAACGTACTATGAGTAAACTTGCCGAAAGCTTTGAAGAGGTTAATTGTTTCATAGATTCTGAAACAAAAATCACGAAGAATGGTAATGAGGTTGAGATGGATGAGTTGTTTCCGGGAGACAATGTTTATGTTGAGCTGACCGCTAATCCAGAAGGTCAAAAAGTTACAATTTTAATTCAGGTTATTGACAAGAAATAATCTATTGCCGCGGCTTGGTTTTAAGTATTCCTTCCGCAAAGTAAATCCGAATGTTAGCTTATTCTATCTAAGGGTTTAAGAATTTAATTGTTTATTTAGAGAATCAATTTGACTCAAAGGGGCAGCAGAGGCAAATGTTCTTTTCTTTAACCGATGTTAAAGAAATGTTTTAAAATATATTGATGATTTTTTTATTAGAGATGAGATTAACAATAAAAGGAAGGTTCTATGCGTAAGAAATTCTTATGGCTTATTACACTTTCATTAGCAATTGGTGCTTTGGGTGCGTATATTGGTCTTAGCACTCAGCAGGCGCTTATTGTTTCTGTATTTGCCACCTCTGTTTTAGGAACACTTTTCTTTTGGGATTTTCGATTAAGTTTTGTTTTTATCGGAAGCGGTATTTTACTGATGATGAATGCTGTTCACCTAAATGATTTTATTCTTTTCGCCTCTCTTGATGTTATTTTGTTTTTGATTTCCATGATGATTATTGTTGGCATGATGAAAGAGGCAGGTCTTTTTACATGGTTAGTTACACTTGTTTTACGTATTAAGAACTTAAATGGAATGAAGCTTTATATTTTGACTATGTTGACATCAGCTTTTTTGTCTGGACTTATGGGAGAGGTCGCCTCTATTATTGTTGTGGCAACGGTTATCCTGAATATTTGTGACTTTTTAGAAGTAGATCCGATCCCGCTTATTATTTCATCGATTATGGCAACTAACATTGGATCAGCGGCAACTGTTTTGGGAAATCCTGTTGGTGTTTTGATTGCGGCACGAGGCAAGCTGTCTTTCGAAGATTTTTTAATTCATGCATTACCGGTATCATTATTAGCTTTAATTTTAGTAATTTGCATTATTCTTATTTATTACCAAAGAAGCATCAAAGATGTTTGTGGCAAGCTCAAAGATTATCAAGATGATAAAAGTTTTCTTTATTTAATTTCTATTCCACCTGACAGGCGCACTAAAATCAGCATTGGAATTTTTGCGGTAACCATTCTTTTGATTTCGTTACACAAAAGATTAGAGATGCTTCTTGGTTTAACAGAAAATACGTTGCTTTTTATGATCCCAGTTATTTCGGCGGGGATTGTTATGGCGTATCGTCATGATAAGGCAAGGCATTATATTGAACGTGAGGTTGAGTGGCCGTCGATTTTATTTTTTATGTTTTTATTTGCGCAAGCTGGTGTTATTCAGTCAACAGGCATTGCAAGTTTTGTTGCACAGAAAATGATAGGATCTATCGGAAGCTATCCGCAAGTTTTGTCTGGTATTGTCTTAATGTCTAGCGGTTTTTTTTCGAGTGGTGTTGATAACGTTGTGGCTGTTGCTTCATATGTGCCGATTGTTCAGAGCTTGGGTGCACTCCATGTTAACATGAAGTCTTTGTGGTGGGCGCTTCTTTTTGGTGCGTGTTACGGAGGAAACATTACATTAATTGGATCTACTGCGAATATCGTTGCTTTAGGACTGTTAGAAAAGGAAAGAAATCTAAAGGTTGATTTTATGCAATGGCTTCGTGTCGGTTTTATCGTTGGAGTTCTGACTATGTTTTTAGCGATGTTATCGGTTGTTTTCATTCCATTTTTTTCTTCATAATACATATGTGCACTATTCAAGTTATTCTGCAAGATATTACTACGCTTTCGGTTGATGCAATTGTTAATGCGGCTAACCGGTCTTTGCTTGGAGGTGGTGGCGTTGATGGGGCGATTCACAGAGCGGCTGGCCCAAAGCTTTTAGAAGAGTGCCGTAAGCTAAAAGAATGTGTGACCGGAGATGCAAAAATAACAAAAGGATATGATCTTTTGGCTAAATATGTGATTCATACTGTTGGGCCTGTGTGGTTTGGCGGCACAAAAGGTGAAGATAGGCTGTTGGATAGCTGTTACAGGTGTAGTCTTAAGATTGCTGGTGAGCACAAGGTAAGAACGCTTGCTTTTCCTTGTATTAGCACAGGTGTTTATCGGTTTCCAAAGTTAAGGGCAGCTCAAATTGCTGTTAAGGCGGTAAAGGAATGCCTGAAAGCTTCCAAATTAGAGGAAGTTTATTTTGCTTGTTTTTCTCAGCAAGATGTAGAGATTTATCAAAAACTGCTTAAGGATAAAAAAAATAATTTATATTGAATTTCTTTATTTTCTAAACTAAGATAATCATGCAAAAAGAGATTTTAAAATATAGACATTAAACATTTAAAGGGGGATGTATGAAGATTACGCAGATCAGAGAGCTTTTAAAAGATAAAAGAGTTGCTGAAGAAATTCATAAGCATCTTTGGATTGAAAGCCAAAAAGCTGGTTATAGCATAGGCATAGAAAGAGCAACGGATGAATGGGTGCGACTTTATTCTGAAGGATGGATAAAGTATCATTTGCCAGGAAGTCTTTCAAAAGAAAAGAAAGCAAAATCTAAAATAAGCAAACCAAAACCTCCATCAAAAAGAAAAGCTTCTAAGAAAGTTGCAAAGAAATAAAGGTAGTTATTAATTTAATAAAAAGCCCTGCATTTAAAATGCAGGGCTTTTTTATAATTTCTTTAATTAAAAATAATAATTAAGAAAAATAAAAACCCTCCAAAATATGGAGGGTTTTTATTTAAAATCTATAAGTTGCGTTTATTTCTTTTTTGCTTTAGTTACTTTCTTTTTTGCAACCTTTTTCTTTGCTACTTTCTTCTTTGCTACTTTCTTCTTTGCCACTTTTTTCTTAGCTGGCGCTTTCTTTTTTACGACCATCGGGATTCCTCCTTTCGTAATTGTTATTTTTATATTAGCATCTTATTTTTTATGATGCAAAAAATATTTTTTATTTTTTTAAAATTATTTTTCTTTAAAAATAATACTTTTGTTGAGTTTTGGTATGAAACGCTATAGAATGATTAATATAATCTTGAAAATAATATTTTATTATACCGACGAGAAAAATCGTAAGATATAAGATAAAAAAAGAATAAAAATGATAAAGAATTTTTCTTCTATTTATATTCATATTCCTTTCTGCAAACAAAAATGCTTTTTTTGTTCTTTTGTTATTAGTGTTGCAAAAAATCATCGTGTTAATCAATATTTAGATAGTTTAAATTCAGAAATGAAGAAGCATTCAAAGAAAAAAATAAAAACAATTTATATTGGAGGAGGGACTCCGAGCTTTTTGGATGAAAGACAAATAAAAAAACTTTTTTATATGATTAAAGATAATTTTGTTATTGATAAAAAATGCGAAATCACATTTGAGATAAATCCTGATTTAATTGATTTAAAGAAAGCGAAATTACTAAGATCCTTGGGGGTTAATCGGGTCAGCTTAGGTGCGCAAAGTTTTAGCAATAAATATTTGAAATTCTTAGGACGAACACATTGTTGTAGCGATATCAGAAAATCTTTTTTTATTCTACGCAAGGCTGGATTTTCAAATATTAATCTTGATTTTATGTATGGTTTTCCAGGACAGACTACTCAAGAGCTTGCGATTGATCTTAAAAAGATGGTGGATTTAAAAAGCGAACATCTTTCTCTTTATACGTTAACGATTGATCCGCATAGTAAGTTTTATCGGACAAAAGTAATTCTTCCTACAGGGGATGCTTTGGCAAGATTTTATGTTTTCGTTGTTAAGTTTCTTGAAAAAAAAGGATTTTGCCAGTATGAAATTAGCAATTTTGCATCAGATAAAAAGCAATCGTTGCATAATTGTATTTATTGGAATGGTGGGAATTATGTTGGTTTTGGCGTCGGCGCGCACTCTCATTTGGACGGAGAGCGCTATTGGAATGTTTCGAAACTTTATGATTATATTGTCTTGATGCAGAAAAAGAAATCTTCTGTTGAGGGAAAAGAGAAGCTAAGTGTTCGTCTTCGTATGATGGAAAGCTTGTTGATTGGGTTGCGGATGAATAAAGGCGTTAAGATCGGTGTCCTCGAGAAGAGATTTGGGCAAAAAATATCCTCTGAAAAGAAAAAGAAAATCGAGTGTTTTATCAGTGACGGTTTTTTTGAGCTCAAGGGAGGCGTTCTTTGTTGCACGATGAAAGGACGGCTTGTTCTAGATGAGATTTCGGCCAGATTAATTTAGTTATTTTTCTTCTGGTTCTTTTTTTAAAGAAAAAACATGTTCACAGTCATAGCAGAAATATTTTTTGACCCAAATGCTTTTTTCTTTTTTGTATTTTGCGTAATTTTTTCGAACTTGCGCAATGATATATTCCATTGTTGAAAAAAACGGATAAGCCAAAGATCCTACAATAATCAGCGTTAGAAAGAAGTATGTCTTTTCTCCGATACGACTTGCAAGGACAGATCCCACTACTAGCCAAGAAATTAAAAAAGCCATTAAGGCAACGGTAAGAGCAGGAAAGGAAATTTTGGCTTCCATCGGAGGACACAATTTCTTTTTGAGCTCCTCTCTCCGATCAGGATTGATCTTCTTTTTTTTGGCAACTTCTGTCTCTATTTCATCTGAAAAGAATTTGCGTCCAGCATCTTCAGATTCTAAACATCGATAAACGTAAGAAACAAGATCTGTATATTTCGAATCGCAATTAGGACAGAATACTTTTTTTTCTAGTTTCATCAGTTTAAGATTTTAAGTTTCAAACGGTATTGTGTTCATCGTATGTTGCGACTGTTCAAACAGTTTAAAAAGGGCGGTTTCAATATAGTGTTTGTGTTCTGGTTTTATTCTAAGTTTCTTAAGAATTTCTTTTGATTCCTCAATAAGAGAGTTCATTTTTTTTAGGCTATATTGAAGGCTGCCGGATTCAATAAATATCTTTCTAATGGCTGTTAAATCTGAGTAGGTTTTTTTAGGCTTTTCAAAACATTTAATAAAGTTTTTCTTTTTTTGTCCTGAAAGTTCGCGATAGGCATGGCAAACAAGAATTGTTTTTTTAAATTCAGCGATATCACTAAGAATTGATTTTCCGATATTTTTTTGTGTTGCAAAAACACCTAATATGTCGTCTTGGATTTGAAAGGCTTGGCCCGTAAGGAGTCCTAATCGGGAAAGTTTTTTGATTTCTTTCTTTTGGGCTCCGGCCAAAATCGCTCCAATGATTAGCGGGCATTCAAAAGTGTATCGAGCTGTTTTTAAGCTGTAATTTAAAAAGACATCTTTTTCTTTAATATGGCTAACTTTTTTAAACCCGTGAACGATATCAATAAATTCTCCCATAGCGGTAAAGGCGGCTGTTTGAATAAAATATTTTAAAGCTTGCTCTTTGCGCTGATGATTTTCATTAATTGATAAAAAAGCATCAATGGCAAGGGCGTAAACAATGTCGCCTGCAACAATCGCTAGATCTTGGCCAAGCTTTTCTTTATCGTTCGTTTTAACTGTTTTGGAAAGAATTTTGTGAATGGTTGGTTTTCCACGCCTTAAATCAGAGCAGTCAATAATGTCATCATGGATCAGCATGAAATTATGTAAAAGTTCAAGGCAAGAAGAAGCGGTATAAAGGTTTTTTGGGGAGACTCTTTTTTTTGCGTAGCCTTGATAGCTTAAAATCATTAAAAGAGGACGAATGCGTTTTCCTTTACGCGAACAGAAGTCTTTGATGCTTTCAAAAAGAATTGGGTAGACTAGATGAAATTTATATTCTTTCTTAATTTTTTCTAAAAAAGCTTGAAGGTTCTTGTCGATATTTTTTTTGTAAGTTTCAATCATAATTAAATTATTGTTATTTTGAAAAATATCGTATCATAGGAAAGTTCTGTATTCAACTTAATTATTGATGGGAAAGAATTTTTTAATAGTGTAGTGATTATTTGACCAGAGCCATACAAAGCGATACAATAAGAAACATTTTCTGTTTAAGCATAAAAAATATTATTGGGGAGATTTTATGAAAAAATTTTTAATTTTAAGTGTAAGTATGTTTATTTTATATTATTCGGCTTCCATTGTGTTTGCAGAAACAGTTTACCTCAAGAATGGACGTGTTGTTACAGGTGTGATCGTTGAGAAAACAGAGCGCCAAATTAAAATTGAGGCTAATGGTCTTTTGTTGACTTACTATCTCGATGAGATTGAACGCATCGGCGATGGGGCATCTTCGTCTGAACAGGTGGTGGCTGTGCCCAAAAAGACAAAAAGTCTTTCAGGGGATAGTAAAAATTTAGCTCTGCGCTATATGGAAGCTGCTGGGGTTAAGGAAAATATGCGTAAAACTTTTGACAATGTGATTGCTCAATCGCCTGAGGAGGATAGGGATAAATTGGCACAGGCATTTAATGTAGAAGATATTGTTCTTCAGCTCGTACCGATTTATGAGAAATATTTTAGCGATAAAGAACTTCAAGACTTGATTAATTTTTATGAAAGTCCAACCGGGCGCAAGGTTTTAGAGGTTAATCCCATGATTTTGCAAGACAGTATGGACGTAAGTTACAAATATTTTCAGGGAAAACTCGAATAGAAGAGTTTTATCAAAAACAAAACTTGTTGGCGCGTAAACGTTTGCAGAAAAATCTTTATTTCTGATTATTCCAAAAATACTTGATTTTTAGCTCATTTTTGATAAAAATTGGCTATTTTCTATAGAATTCTTCATTATCACATCTTTATGTATTCCAACAACTTATATAAAATAAAGTATTAAATATATATATTTAAAAGCGTTTTTGTTTGACCTTAAATACCTTTTTTGATATATTGTTTGAGTTCAATATTAGAAATTGTCTTAAGGTGCTCGGGCAAATTTGTTTTTTAAAGAAGTAAAGGTAATAGTAAAAAAGGAGAGAAGAATTATGATAGAACGTTATACCTTGTCGAAGATAGGAAATATTTGGTCTGAAAAACATAAACTAGATATTATGCTAAAGATTGAGATTTTAGCTTGTGAGGCTATGGCCAAGTTAAAGCTTATTCCTAAGAAATCTATGGAGAATATCAAGAAGAAGGCCAAATACGATCTTGACGAAGTTAAAAAAATCGAGGAGAAGACAAAGCATGATGTTGTGGCTTTTATTGTCAACGTCGGCCAAAGCATTGGCCCTGATGCTCGATATCTTCATATGGGCTTAACGTCTTCCGATCTTTTAGATACATCGCTCTCTGTGCAGTGCGTTGAAACTTGTGATGTTTTATTATCAGATATTGATAAAACCTTAAAGGCATTAAAGAAACAAGCTAAAAAATATAAAGATACAATTTGTGTTGCTCGTTCTCATGGTGTGCACGCTGAGCCAACAACTTTTGGATTGAAATTAGCTGTTTGGTATGACGAAATGGTGCGCAATGAAGAGCGTTTGCAGCAAGCTAGAGAAAGCTTGCGCATTGGAAAACTTTCAGGTGCTGTAGGGACATACGCAAACGTGGATCCATCGGTTGAAGAGTATGTCTGTCAGAAGTTAGGTTTGAAGGCTGCGAATGTAGCCACTCAGATTATTCAGAGAGATATTCATTGTCAGTTTTTAAATACGATAGCTATTATTGGTTGTTCTTTAGATAAATTTGCGACTGAAATTCGTCATTTGCAGAAGACAGAAATTTTAGAAGTCGAAGAACCTTTCTTTAAGGGACAGATTGGATCTTCTGCGATGCCGCATAAGAGAAACCCAATTACTTGCGAGAGAATTTCTGGGTTGGCTCGTCTTTTAAGAGCAAATGTTATAGCTGGCTTTGAAAATATTAATCTTTGGCACGAACGGGATATTAGTCATTCTTCTGTCGAACGTATCATTTTACCGGATAGTACGATGGCGCTTCATTATATGTTTAGTAAATTTATTCCTGTTTTAGAGGGGTTATTGGTTTATCCAAAGAACATGATCCAAAATTTAACTAAAACTCGAGGGCTTATTTATTCGCAGAGAATTCTTTTAGAGCTTATGAGAAAAGGATTAACACGAGATGATGCATATGACATTATTCAGCGATGTGCGATGCAAGTTTGGCAAGAAACTTCAGATTTTAGAGATGTTCTTAAGCGTGATCGAAAGCTTCGTAAGCATATGGGGCCGGGCGCGATTGACGCATGTTTTGATGTGAAATATTATATTCGTCACAGAGATAAGATTTTTAAGAAAGTTGGACTTTAATTAAAGTTTAATATTTTAAATAGGAGATTTTATGGAAAAGAAAAATCAGGTTTATGAAGGCAAAGCAAAGATTCTTTTTGAAACAGATTCTCCAGATTTCTTGATTCAGTATTTTAAAGATGACGCAACAGCCTTTAATGCTCAGAAGAAAGGAACTATTGAACAAAAAGGAATCTTTAATAACAAAATTTCAACTCGAATATTTGAGTATCTTGAATCTGAAGGTATTCCGACGCATTTTGAAAAAACGCTCAATGATCGAGAGATGCTTGTTAAGAAAGTCGAAATTGTTCCTATTGAAGTTATTATCCGTAATGTTGCAGCGGGCTCTTTGTGTCGATTGCTTAATCTTGAAGAAGGCATGAAGCTTAAAAATCCTATTTTGGATTTTTGTTACAAAGAAGATTCTTTGAATGATCCTTTAGTCAGTGAATACCATATTCGTGCGTTAGGATGGGCTACGGATGAAGAAGTTAAGCAGATGAAGGAATACGTTTTTAAGATTAATGATTTGATGAGGAAATTCTTTTTAGACATCAATCTTGATTTAATTGATTTTAAAGTTGAGTTTGGTCGTTTTAAGGGAAAAATTATTTTAGCTGATGAAATTTCTCCTGATACTTGTCGTTTATGGGAGGTTGGCACAGGTAAAAGATTAGATAAAGATCGCTTTCGAAAGGACCTCGGGAATGTGGAAGAGGCCTATAAAGAAGTGTTAAGCAGAGTTGTTAAATAAGCTTTGTTAGGGAATTTTGTTTTCTAGCCAGGCAAACCCTTTTTAATAGTTATTTAAGAAAATCCTCATTCTATGATTTGGCGCGTTGAAATAAAAGACAAGGAAAGTGTTTTTGATGCTGTAGGTCAAGCGGTTGCTTGCGACATACAGGATCTAGGCATTACATCGATTAGCAAAGTCCTTGTTGAGCAAGTTTTTTTGATCGATGGTCAGATTGCTTCAAAAGAAATCCACAAAATTTGCCGAGAATTACTCGTTGATCCTGTTGTTCAAGATTACGTGTGTTTTCAAGAAACTACACCTTCTTTATCTAAATTCGAACAAAAAGATTTTAAAACTGTTGAGATTGCTTATAATCCTGGCGTTATGGATCCCGTTGAAAAGTCTACTCTAAAAGGGATTAAGGACTTAGGCATCATGAACGTGTCTTCAGTGCGAACTGCGAAGAAATATCTTTTGTTCGGAAAGCCAACAGAAAAAGAGCTTGATATTATCATCAAACGGATTTTATCCAATAAGTTGATTCAGCATGTTGTCGATCATTCTTCTAAAACATCAAAACTGACTAAGAAAATAAAAGAAAAAAAAGATATCAAAGCCGTTGTCGTCGATATTTTAAATTTGAAAGATGAGGATCTTCTTAAGCTAAGTCAAAAAGGTCAGCTTTTCTTGAACTTAAATGAGATGAGAGAGATTCAGAAATATTTTCGAAAATTAAAGCGAAATCCTACTGATTGCGAAGTAGAAACGATTGCGCAAACATGGAGTGAGCACTGTCATCACAAGACATTTCGAGGGGACATTGAATATACTCATATTGAGAATGGAAAAAAGAAGACGTCCATGATTCGTAATCTTTTGAAATCAACGATTGTTAAAGCTACTTATGAAATTAACGCACCTTGGTGCGTATCTGTTTTTCATGATAATTCGGGTGTTATTAAGTTTGATAAAGATTCTCATGTATGTTTTAAAGTTGAGACGCATAATCATCCCTCTGCGCTAGAGCCTTTTGGTGGCGCTAACACAGGAATTGGTGGTGTTATTCGTGATTCTTTAGGGACTGGTTTGGGAGCTAAGCCAATTTGTAATACGGATATTTTTTGTTTTGCATCACCTGAGATGTCGTTTGAGGATTTGCCCGAAGGATCGTTGCACCCTAAGCGCGTGATGAAAGGCGTTGTTAATGGTGTTCGTGATTATGGTAATAAAATGGGTATTCCAACGGTAAACGGATCTATCCTTTTTGATGAGCGTTTTGTAGGAAATCCGCTTGTTTATTGTGGCACTGTTGGGATTTTGCCAAAAGATAAGGTAGAGAAAGAAGCGAATAAAGGAGATCTAATTGTTAGTCTTGGTGGGCGCACAGGCCGCGATGGTATTCATGGAGCAACTTTTTCTTCTGGAGAATTGACTGAAGAGTCTGAAACTGTTTCTTCTGGGGCCGTTCAGATCGGAGATCCAATTCAGGAAAAAAAGACACTGGATGTTCTTTTACAGGCAAGAGATCAGAATTTATATACATCAATCACTGATTGTGGAGCTGGAGGATTCTCTTCAGCAGTTGGCGAAATGGCTGAAAAACTTGGATGTCGTGTGGATTTAGACAAAGCTCCAACAAAATATGATGGATTAACATATGAAGAAATTTGGATTTCTGAATCGCAGGAGCGCATGGTTATTTCTGTTCCTAAAAAGAATATTAAGAAGCTCCTTGCGTTATGTTCATCAGAAAATGTTGAGGCAACTGTTATTGGCGAGTTTACTTCTACGAAAAGATTAGAGATTTTTTATAAAGGGGTTCAAGTTTGTGATTTGGATATGAAATTTTTGTATGATGGTATTCCTAAGATTGCCAAGAAAGCTATTTGGCAGCCACCAAAGGGAAAAGATCCTAAGAGACCTTTGGGTAAGAATCTAACAAAGAATTTAGAAAGTGTTTTGTCTCATTACAATGTTTGCTCTAAAGAAAATGTGGTACGTCGCTATGATCACGAAGTACAAGGTGGTAGCGTTATAAAGCCTTTTGTTGGGATTAATTGTGATGGGCCATCGGACGCAAGTGTTGTTCGACCAAAATTTGATTCAAAAAAAGGTATCGCTATTTCTAACGGTATCAATGTACGTTTTGGCATGATTGATCCTTATTGGATGGCAGCATCTTGTATTGATGAGGCGATTCGCCAAATTATCGTTGTTGGAGGAAGGCTTGATAATATTGCTATTTTAGATAATTTTTGCTGGGGTAATCCTGATAAGCCGGATCGCCTTGGTTCGCTTGTGCGAGCGGCGCAAGGATGCAGAGATGTCGCAATTGGCTACAAGACTCCGTTTATTTCTGGGAAAGATAGTTTTTATAACGAATATGCGCAAAAAGGAAAAACGATATCGATCCCTGGAACGATTCTGATTTCTGCGATGGGACTTGTTGATGATGTTGAAAAGACAGTGACCATGGATTTTAAGGAAGACGGTAATTTAATTTATGTGATTGGTGATACATTTAATGAAATGGGTGGTTCAATTTATTTGGATACTTTAGGAAGTCTGGGGATGAGTGTTCCAAAAGTGAACACGAAGACAGCTTTGAGAAATTTTAAAGCGGTTGAAAAGGCGATTGCTAAAAAGCTTGTTCGGTCTGCTCACGATTGTTCCGAAGGAGGCCTTGCTGTCGCTATCTCTGAAATGGCTTTTAGTGGCGGACTTGGTGCCACGATTTCATTGAAGAAAGTTCCATATAAAGATCAACAAAAACAAAATGATGTTATTTTGTTTTCTGAATCAAATTCAAGGATTGTTGTTGAAGTTGAGCCTAAGAATCAAGCTAGATTTGAATTGTTGCTCAAGGGTGTTTCTTTTGGGCTTATTGGTCGCGTCAAACAAGAAAAAGAAATGACAGTCTACGGGCTAGATGAAGAGATTTGTATTAAATCTAATATTAATGCGTTAAAACAAGTGTGGCAAAAAACTTTAAGGTGGTGAGATATGCAAAATAGAAGAAAAGTAAAAGATGATATTGTCACCATGGAAGACCCGTGGCGTGTTTTTCGAATTATGTCTGAATTTGTTGATGGGTTCGATGTTCTTTCGAAGGTTGGAAGAGCTGTTACAATTTTTGGTTCGGCACGTCTTGCGGTGGATCATGAAATGTATAAAAGAGCAGAAAAGACAGCGTATCTTTTAGGAAAAGAAGGATACACTGTTATTACTGGTGGTGGTCCAGGCATTATGGAAGCTGCTAATAAAGGCGCTAAAGAAGCTAAAGCGGAATCTGTGGGGCTTAATATCGAGCTTCCATTTGAGCAAGTTCCAAATCGCTTTATTACTTTGTTAGTTAATTTTCATTATTTCTTTTGCCGAAAGTTTATGTTTTTAAAATATGCAAAGGCATTCGTTATTTTTCCAGGGGGATTCGGAACTCTTGATGAATTCTTTGAAAGTGTTACTTTGATTCAAACAAATCGTATGCCAAGTTTTCCTGTTATCCTTGTTGGGTCAGAGTTTTGGGCAGGGATGATGAGTTGGCTTAAAAATACAGTTGCGAAAGAAAAATGTATTAGTGAAGAGGATTTTGATATCTTTAAAATTGTTGATACGCCTCAAGAAGTCCTTAAAGAGATAAAAAAGTTTTATGGTAAAGATAAAAAAAATGGCAAAAAACGCTAAGGTTATAGTTTTAAGAACAGCTGGAACAAATTGCGACAAAGAAACAGTATTTGCGTTTAAAGATAGCGGCGCGGATGTTGATTTGGTTCACATCAATATGCTTTTTGAAGGAAAAAAGAAATTGTCGGATTATCATATTTTGGCTCTTCCTGGTGGCTTTTCGTATGGTGACGACATTGCGGCTGGGCGCATTTTGGCCAATGAATTGCGCGTTAAGCTTGGCAAAGATTTAAAGAAGTTTATTAAAGATGGCAAACTTATTATCGGCATTTGCAATGGGTTTCAGATTTTAGTTAAGGCGGGTATTTTGCCAGGTAATTTTTCGGATGAGAAGCAAGAGTTTGAACAAACTACGACGCTGATGACAAATGATTCAGCCAAGTTCGAGGATCGATGGACGCATCTACAAGCGACAGGTCAATGTGTTTGGACAAAGGATATTGATGGAAAAGTTGTTTATTTCCCGGTTGCTCATGGTGAAGGAAAATTTATGTGCAAAACCGATGCGATTTTAAACAAAATTCAAAGTAACCGTCAGGTTGTTTTTCGTTATTGCACGAAGGACGGCAAAAAGGCTCTTTATCCAGATAATCCAAATGGGTCAGTAGATAATATCGCGGGAATCACAGATTCCACAGGGCGTGTGTTGGGTCTCATGCCTCATCCAGAAAGACATTTCTTTTTTACACAACATCCGTTTTGGACAAGATTTAAAACAAAGTCGCGCTATGGAGATGGTGCGAAGATTTTTCAGAACGGTGTTCAATATGTTAAAAAAAATTTATTATCTGCTATCTATTAATTAAGAATTAACATAAAGGGGTTTTTGTATGAAGAAAATGACCTATAAAACAAGTGGCGTGGATATTCAAAAGGCCAATATTTTTATTGATTCAATAGCTGACATGACAAAATCAACAATGAACGCTTCGGTGATTAGAAGAAAGGGGAGTTTTGGCAGCCTTTTTTCTTTTGATACGAAAAAATATAAGAAGCCTGTCTTGGTTGCGTCGACTGATGGGGTGGGAACAAAGTTGATGATTGGTAATGTGGCTAATAAGCACGATACGATAGGGATTGATTTGGTTGCAATGAATGTTAATGATGTTTTATGCACAGGGGCAAAACCGTTGTTTTTTTTGGATTATATTGCGTGCGGAAAACTTGATCCCAATGTGTTGACGAAAGTTATCAAAGGTATCGCTGAAGGGTGCCGGCAGTCTGGGTGTGGTCTTGTCGGCGGAGAAACCGCTGAGATGCCGGGAATTTACAAGCAAGATGATTACGATTTGGCTGGGTTTGCTGTGGGTGTTGTTGAAAAATCGAAGATTATTGATGGGTCTAAAATTAAAAAAGATAATGTTGTCATCGGCATTGCGTCTAGCGGGCTTCATTCGAATGGATTTTCTCTTGTGCGAAAAGTGTTTACGATTCCTGAACAAAGAAGTCTGAGTCAAGAGCTTTTGCGTCCGACTAAGATTTATGTTAAACCTATTTTAAAGTTAATCGAGAAGCATCGTATTAATGGTATTGCGCATATTACCGGTGGCGCCTTTTATGAAAAGTTAACAAAGATTTTGCCTAAGGGAAAATGTTTTGAAATTCAAAAAGGGAGCTGGCCTATGCCAAAAATCTTTGAAATTATTCAAAAAAGAGCAAAGATTTCTGATAAGGAAATGTTTACGACATTTAACATGGGTATCGGACTTGTCCTTGTTGTCGAACGCAAGGATGCGGCTTCTGTCCTATGTGATTTAAAAAAGAGCAAACTAGAGTGTTGGCAAATAGGGCGGGTTATCAATCATAATCAGAAGAGGATTATTTTATGAACGTCTTAGTTATTGGTTCTGGCGGCAGAGAGCACGCGCTGGTATGGAAACTAAAGCAGAGTCCAAAGGTAAAGAATATCTTTTGTGCTCCAGGCAATGGCGGCATTGAGAAAGACGCGAAATGTGTTGATATTAAAATTGATGATATTCAAGGATTGCGTGATTTTGCTCAAAAGAATAATATTGGTTTAACTGTGGTGGGCCCTGAGATTCCTTTGGTTGCTGGGATTGTAGATTCTTTTGAAGAAAAAGGATTGAAAATTTTTGGTCCAAGCAAGCAAGCAGCTCAACTGGAAGGAAGCAAAGTTTTTTCAAAAGAATTTATGAAGAAATACGATATTCCGACGGCTAGCTTTCAGAGTTTTGATGATGCTGAGAAAGCAAAGGCGTTCTTGGAAGATAAAGTTTTTCCCCTTGTTGTTAAAGCTGATGGACTGGCGGCTGGCAAAGGTGTTATGATTTGTCAAAATAAAGAAGAGGCAGAGCAGGCCTTGGATGAGATTATGCTTGAGAAGGTTTTTAGTGAGGCGGGTAACAGAGTGATTATTGAAGATTGTCTTGTTGGAGAAGAAGCCTCTATTTTAGCGATTAGCGACGGACATCAATTTGTTGTTTTAGATTCTTCTCAAGACCATAAGCGTATTTTTGATGAGGATATAGGACCAAACACAGGAGGGATGGGAGCTTATTCACCGACTCCGGTGATTACCAAAGAAAAATTGGTTGATATTGCCCTTAATGTTATTGGACCGACAATACAGGGCATGAAAGAAGAAGGGGCCCCATTCAAAGGTGTTTTGTACGCGGGGATGATGATGACGCAAGATGGTCCTATGGTTTTGGAATTTAATGTGCGTTTTGGTGATCCTGAAACACAAGCTATTTTACCACGTCTAAAAACTGATCTTTTGGATGTTTTTTTGTCTGCTTGCAATGGGTCTCTTCACGAAATAAGACTTGAATGGGACAAGGGGACTTGTGTTTGCGTTGTGATGAGTTCTCGAGGATATCCTGGAGTTTATGAAAAAGGAAAAGTGATCAAAGGTTTATCCGATGTTCAGGAGTGTGCAGATACGATTGTGTTTCATGCAGGAACAAAAAAACAGAACGATCAGATCGTCACTTGCGCAGGACGGGTGTTAGGAGTGACAAGCCTTGGCAATGATATTGAACAGGCTATTGTTAAAGTTTATAATGCTGTTGAAAAAATTCAATTTGAAGGATGTTTTTTCAGACGAGATATTGGTGAAAAGGCGTTAAAGCGTAAGGAAGAATTGTCCGAAAAAAGAATTTATTGATCTGTGTTGCATTGAAGAATTTATTTAAGGAAGTCAAAGGATTCTGGTTTTTTAGGAAAATGAAGGTGTTAATATTGGTTTTATTTAATTTTTAATTTTTTTTAAGAAAAAGACCAATCGCAGGAGGGGGTGAAGATGAAAAATCCAAAAGTTATTATAGTCATGGGAAGTCAATCTGATTGGCCAACACTGACAGAAACAGCAAAAATTTTAAAAGATTTTAAAGTGTCTTTTGAGGTCAGGGTTTTATCGGCGCATCGAACGCCAGAAGAAACAGCTTTTTATTCGGTTGGACTTGAACGCCGTGGCGTTCAAGTTGCGATTGCTGCAGCTGGTGGCGCGGCTGCGCTTGCAGGCGTGGTTGCAGCGCATACATCGATTCCTGTTATTGGGATTCCCATTGAAGCCTCGTCGCTCAATGGTATGGATTCTTTGCTTTCAACAGTCCAGATGCCTCCGGGAGTTCCTGTGGCAACGGTTGCGATTGGAAAAATGGGTGCAAAAAATGCGGCCTATCTTGCGATAAGAATTTTAGCGCTTAATGATCAGTTGTTGAATGCAAAGCTTAAGAAATTTAAAAAAGAGCAAGCAGATAAAATTAAAAAAATAAAAATTGTATCGTGAAAACAAAAAGAATAGAAATTGATTCTAATCAAATTGATTTAGAGAAAATTTCGCAAGCCAGTGCTGTTATTCAAGCGGGAGGCTTGGTTGTTTTTCCAACGGAAACGGTATATGGTGTTGGCGCGAATTATTTTGATCCTAAGGCGATGCAGGCGTTGCGTGAGGTCAAACAGAGAGCGGAGGATAAACCGTTTTCCGTATTGATTCCAACAAAAGAGTTTTTTGATGATTTAGCCGTGCCGATGGATGTTTCGGTCTATAAAATTATTGATGCCTTTTGGCCGGGACCGTTAACAGTTGTTGTCCCTTCACGCGATGGGAAAACAATTGGTCTTCGAATGACGAGTCATCCTGTTGCCTCTGAACTGGTTTGGCAGTCACGTTGCGTGGTGGCGGCTCCATCAGCAAACGTAGAAGGCGACGACCCGGCGACAAATTGCGATCAAGCCCTTGAAAAATTAGAGGGATTGGTTGAAATGGCCATTGATTCTGGGGCCTCTGAAATTGGACAGGCATCAACCATCTTAGATCTAACAAGTGGTCGAAAGATTCTTCGTCAGGGTCCGATTAGCGAACAAGACATTGATGTTGAAGCAAGCAAGAAGCATGTTCTTTTTGTTTGCACGGGAAACAGCTGTCGGTCTGTTATGGCAGAATACTTTTTAAGAGAAATATTGGCTGGCAGAAAAGATGTTGAGGTTTCTTCGGCGGGAACGAGTGCTTTTTTAAGTGGCGGACCAACAGAACAGACGATTCGAACGCTTGAAAAAGAAGGCATTAATGCTTCAAATCATCGCGCACGATGTTTAAATAAAATTATGACTAAAAAAGCGGATTTGATTCTGGCGATGACATCGATGCATCGGTATCAAGTTGTTAGTTTTGATTCTCAGGCAACAAACCGTACGTATCTATTAAGAGAATTTGCTAAAACAACAGCAGGAGAGTATGATTTAGGGGTTCCCGATCCTATTGGGCAAGGCGCGCAAACATATGATGAGTGCGCAAAAGTCATTAAAGAATCTGTGGAAAGAATTGTGGAGTTGATATGAGAATTTATATTGGAGCGGACCATAGAGGCGTTTTGCTTAAGAATCAAATTGTTGATTTTTTGGGCAAAAAAGATATTGATGTTATTGATGTAGGCTCTCATGACCCTAAGAAGCCTTGTGATTATCCAAAATTTTCTTTTCGCGTTGCTCAAAGTGTTGCAAAAGATAAAAATGCTCGAGGTATTCTTGTTTGCATGACGGGCATTGGTCACTCTATAGCAGCTAATCGTGTTATTGGGGCTAGAGCGGCGTTGTGCTACAACAAGAAAGCAGCAAAATTATCGCGTGCGCATAATAATGCAAATATTTTAGTATTAGGATCAGAATTTGTTACGCATAAAGAGATTTTTCAAATTTTAAATATTTGGCTTACAACACCATTTGAAGGCGGACGTCATTTGAGACGCATTAATCAGATTGATCGAATAAGCAAAAAGAAGTGTTGTGGATAGGAGAAGTGTTATGGATGATTTAAAAGAAAAAGATAATAAAGTTTTTGATGCGATCCAAAAAGAAATTAAGCGTCAAAATAATAATATTGAGCTGATTGCTTCTGAAAATTTTGTTTCAAAGGCTGTTTTAGAAGCGCAAGGGTCTGTTATGACTAACAAATATGCTGAAGGATATCCAAAGGCTCGTTGGTATCATGGATGCGAAAATGTTGATGTTGTCGAACAGCTTGCCATAGATCGTGCTAAAGAGATTTTTGGAGCAGAGCATGCTAACGTGCAGCCACATTCTGGATCGCAAGCCAATATGGCAGTTTGTTTAGCTGCGCTTAAAAACAATGATACATTAATGGCGCTTGACTTAGCTTGTGGCGGACATTTAACACATGGACATAAGATTAATTTTTCAGGACGCATGTATCATATTGTTAGTTATGGTGTTGATAAAAAAACAGAAATGATTAATTATGATGAGATTTTAAAATTGGCGAAAGAGACAAAGCCTAAAATGATTATTGCCGGTGCTTCAGCTTATTCGCGCACTATTGATTTCAAGAAATTTCGTGAAATTTGTGATGAGGTTGGTGCTTATTTAATGGTGGATATGGCGCATATTGCAGGACTTGTAGCTGCGGGGCTTCATCCGAATCCTGTGCCTTATGCTGAATTTGTTACGACTACGACGCACAAAACGTTGCGCGGCCCTCGAGGGGGAATGATTTTATGTCGCAAAGAATTCGCCAAGAAAATTGATTCTGCCATTTTCCCTGGCGTTCAGGGCGGGCCTTTAATGCATGTGATTGCTGCAAAGGCTGTTTGTTTTAAAGAAGCTTTGGAGGATGGTTTTAAGGAATATCAAAAACAGGTTGTGGTTAATGCAGCTACGATGGCGAGTGTTTTAGCAGAAAAAGGGTATCGCATTGTCGCTGGTGGCACAGATAATCATTTGTTTATGGTTGATCTTCGTACGAAGAAAACAACAGGACGTGATGCTGCTGATGCGCTCGATAAGGTGTGCATTACGGTTAATAAGAATTTGATTCCATATGATTCTGAGAAACCAACAATTACAAGTGGTATTCGTATCGGGACTCCTGCCGTTACAACGCGCGGCATGAAAGAAGATCAGATGAAGCAAATTGCAACATTTATTGATGATGCGGTTACGCATAAGGGCGATGAGAGTGTGCTTAAGAAAATTAAGTTGGATGTAGAAAAATTAACAGCAAAGTTTCCGCTGTATAAGTAAAAAATCCCGCGTTGTTTTTTTAAAATGTTTTTGGGATAATGTTCAAGAATCTAAAAGTTGAGAATCCTGACACGTTTTGTGTGTTTGATAAAAGGGACAAGCCGAATGAAATTTGGCAGCTCCAAGGAAGTCCCCGAGCATTTTTTCGAATGCGTGAGGATGGCATCGGTCAGCAGGTTTACGTTATTTTATTCCGCAAACCTAGGCCTCCTTGGGATCAGGCTTAAAATTAAATGTTCAATATCCCGATACCCTTCGGGTACGGGATCAGGTTCAAAATTAAATGTTCAACATCCCGATACCCTTCGGGTACGGGATTGGGTTCAAAATTAAATGTTCAATATCCCGATACCCTTCGGGTACGGGATAAATTCGCTCAGCGAGCTTATGTTCGCTGTGCTCCATAAGCTCGGAGCTCATTTATGCGTTGTCCGAAATGCCAATATAAAGAAACAAAAGTTGTTGATTCTCGTTTAAATAACGATGGGACCTCAATTCGTCGTCGAAGAGAATGTCTAAAGTGCGAAGATCGTTTCACAACTTATGAATATGTTGAGCAAGTTCCTTTGATGGTTGTTAAGTCGGATAGTCGTCGGCAGGCCTTTAACCGTGCAAAAATTTTATCGGGCATTGTTAAAGCTTGCGAAAAGCGACCTATTAGTATGGATAAAATGGAAGAAGTAACGTCAGAAATTGAACGTTTAGTTCAAAAGAAGAATGATCGTGAAGTTAATTCTAAAGATATTGGCGAGCTGATTATGGAAAAACTTGCGCTTTTAGATGATGTTGCTTATGTTCGGTTTGCTTCTGTTTATCGGCAATTTCGCGATGTGAATCAATTTGTTAATGAGCTGAGTCATTTGCTCCAAAAAGGAAAAAAGTAGCTGATGAGTTTGATTGAAGTTGATTTGAATAAAATCATTATTGATGAGAAAAGGCAAGATCAGGTTATTGTTCTGAAAGAGCGAGGAGGAACTCGTCAATTTCCTATTATGATTGGTCTCGTGGAAGCATCTAGCATCAAAATGAAATTATCCAATCTTGAATTACCGCGACCGATGACCCATGATTTGATTATTTCTATTCTAGAGGGACTTGAGGCAACACCTAAAAAACTTGTTATTGATAAGATTGTTGATCATACGTTTCATGCCAAATTAGTTGTTGAGACCGCTAGCGGTGTAACTAAAGAAATTGATTCGCGACCTTCGGATGGCGTGGCTTTGGCTGTTCGCGCGCAAATACCGATTTTTGTTGAAGAAGAAGTTTTGAAAAGCACAGAAATTCCAAAGTTCTGAAAGCTTTAAGAACATTAATACTGATCGCATATCATGCCTGAGCAAACACTACCTAATCTTTCCCCATTTATTAAAATATTAAATGCTATTACGAAAAAAAATCACGTTGATGCTTTTTTAGTTGGAGGAGCTTTGCGTGATCTCTATCTCTGTCGCGAGGTTGTTGATTTTGATTTTGCAACGAGCAAAAATGCTATTAAGATTGCTAAGATTTTTGCTAAAGAAATTAAGGGTGCTTTTGTTCTTTTAGATGAAGAGCATAATTGTGCACGCGTTGCCCGTAAGCAGAAGGGAAAGTTGTTAACATTTGATTTTGCAGACTTTCGAGCTAAAGATTTAAAAGGGGATCTTTCTCATCGGGATTTTACTATTAATACGATTTCAGTTGATATTAAAAATATTTACAACGATACAAATATTTTAAAACAGGCCAAAGACTACAAAAAAGGTCTTAAAGACATTAGATCTAGAACAATTAAGATGGTGTCTAAAAAAGTTTTTGCGGAAGATCCGTTGCGTATGTTGCGCGGCTTTAGTCTACAGGCTGTTTTGGACTTTAAGATTGAAGCAAAAACAAAAGCACAGATCAAAAAAGACCTTTTGTTGATAAGTCAGGTTGCTCGTGAGCGCGTACGTGAAGAATTTTTTAAGATTTTATCATCTAAAAATGCTTATAAAAATCTAAAGCAAATGCATTCGATTGGTCTTTTGGAGAGGATTATTCCTCAGATTGCTTCAATGCGATATATTTCTGGGGGAGGATATCATCACTTGTCTTTAATGGATCATAGCTTTGAATCTGTCCGTCAGGTTGAGAAATGTTTTTTAGAGTTTTCTGATAATGAGAAAGTTTCGGAGTATCTAAATGAAGAGTTGGCTTGCGGTAGAAAGCGTTTTGCTTTGATCAAGCTCGCAGCCCTTTTGCATGATGCTGGAAAACCAGAAACCTATAAAAAAGAGCGCAACAAGATAACGTATCATGGCCACGAGCATGTTGGCCGTTATATTGTGCGTAATATTGCAAAAATGTTAAAAATGTCTGTGAACGAAAGAACAGCGCTTGAGATAATGGTGGGCCATCATTTAAGGCCAGGATATTTATCAAATTTTAAGAATCCAACACCGCGTGCAATCTTTCGATTTTTTCGTGATGTAAAAGAAGAGGCGATAGGCGTTTTGCTTTTATCTCTTTCGGATCAACGCTCAACAAGAGGACCTCTGACAACAGAAAAGGATCAAGAGCATCATGAAGAAATTATTTATGGGCTTATTTCTAAATATTTTGAAGAAGAAAAAAAAGAAAAGAAAGTGCGTATTTTAACGGGCGATGATCTCATTAAAACTTTGAAGCTTAAGCCATCTCCAGTTTTTGCGAAGATTTTAGTGCGTATTGAAGAAAAATATGCATTGGGCGAAATTAAAACAAAAAAACAAGCTCTTGATATTGCAAGAGTGATGATAAAATAAATTGGGATAAATTCGCTGAGCGAACTTATGTTCGTTGACATTTTATAAGCTTGGAGCTCATTTATGGAACGTATTCAACAAACCGATATTGACGTTGTATTAGAGAAAGCAAAGAATATTGATGCTGATTTTGTCGGAAGCTTTTTGGATGTTAATAAAATTGATAGTTCGCTTTCTTTACAAGAAAGAGAAGCGCCTATTCGAAAGATTTGCCGCGATATTTTAGAAAAAAGTAATAACGAAAAACACAAAACCGTTGTTTTAGATATTATCCTACCTAAAAACTTTCCAGCCGTTGGTCTAACGCGCATTGTGACTCAGGAAATTTATCGATTGCTTAAGAATGGTAAAGCGCTTTTAGAAAGAATCATCATTGCCGTCGACAATAAAGAGCTTCTAGAAGTCTTTGAAAAAGAAGTTTATGGTTATATTCATCATTTGCTTAAACATCTAGCTGGCGAGCCGTATTGCACGGTAGACGCGATTATCGAAAGGCCTGAAGGCCTTGTGATTATTGAACGAAGCAATCCGCCTTTTGGCTGGGCTTTGCCCGGAGGGTTTGTTGAGCCTGGCGAAAGTCTAGAAGCCGCAGTAGTAAGAGAAGCCAAAGAAGAAACAAATTTAGATCTTGAAGATTTGAGACAATTTCATACTTATTCTGACCCGAGCCGTGATCCGCGGTTTCATACAATTGATACCGTTTTTGTTGCCAAAGGAGTTGGAACGCCGCAATCAGGTGATGATGCTCAAAATTTAAAGATCGTGCCTTACGATAAACTTTTAGAAGGCATGTATGCGTTTGATCATAAGGAAATTATTAAAACTTATCTCGAGCAAAGAAAATGAATTTTTTAAATCTTTCTAAAAAACGCCAAAGTTGTAGAAAATATTCTGATGCTCCTGTTCCTAAAGAAGTTTTAGAGAGGTGTGTTGAGGCGGCGCGCTTAGCCCCATCGGCATGCAATTCTCAGCCCTGGCGATTTATTGTCGTTGCCGAGACGGAACTTAAGAACAAGTTAGCTGATGCGGCTTTTTCTGGTGTGCACACGATGAATAGCTTTGCAAAAAATGCGCCGGTTTTAGTTGCTGTTGTAACCGAGCGGTCAAAATATGCAGCGCAATTAGCGGGTCATTTTCGTGGGACGCAATATAGCTTGATTGATTTAGGGATCGCAGGTGAACATTTTTGTTTACAGGCCGCCGAAGAGGGGCTAGGAACTTGTTGGCTTGGATGGTTTAATCAAAGAGGTGTAAAAAAAGTGTTGGGGCTTTCAAGAAAAGATCAAATTGATATTATGTTTAGCGTGGGATATCCGCAAGGCGATGGTTTGCGTGAGAAGATAAGAAAAGATGTGGTTGAAATTTCTGAATTTCGATAAAGATCTTAGATAGTTGTGGTAGTTCTTTGTGCTTGACGATTCTTTGAAAAATAAGGTATATTAAGGCATTGTTCAGCATTGCTTAAGAAATTAAATATGGAAACCCTAAGGAAGTCTCCGCGCATTTTTTGAACGCGCGAGGATGGCGTCGGGTTAGCAGATTTACGTTATTTTATTCCGCAAACCTGGACCTTCTTGGGATAACGTTCAAAGCCAAATGTTAAGAACTTCGATGCCTTTCAGGCACGGAGTAAATTCGCACAGTGACTTATGTTCATTAGCTTTCCATAAGACACGTGCTCATTTAAAGGCGGAAGTGATGGGTACTTTACTAGGTTTAGTAGTTTTGGTTTTAGATGTTTTAGCTATTGTTGATTGTATTAAAACCATCAAGGATACAGGCAAGAAGGTTCTTTGGATTGTTTTGATTCTTATTCTTCCGGTGGTTGGTTTGATTCTTTATTATCTTGTTGGAAAAAAGAAATAAAGGTTGCAAGGTTTGTTGTTAGGTTTAGGGGGGAGATATTTTCTGAGAATCAAGAAGCATCTCCCCTAATTTCCTTTTAATAATGTCTTAACTGAAAGTTAAACATGGCCAACATTTCAAAGTTTGTTCGATTTTTAAAAACGGATATTTGGCGTATTCGTGCCAACAAGCTCCCAAAAACAAAATTTTTCTTAATCCAGCAGTTGAGAATTGTTTTATTAGCTTTGCGCGGATTTAATGAGGATAAATGTCAGCTTAGAGCATCAGCCTTAACTTTTTATTCTTTGCTTTCCGTTGTGCCGGTTGTTGCCATGGCATTCGGAATTGCGAAAGGGTTTGGTTTTGAATCAATGCTTGAAGCACAGCTGTATAATCGCTTGCCTGGGCAAGAAGAAATTGTCGCTCAAATCATAGGGTTTTCGAATGCGTTTTTAGAAAATACAAGAGGTGGGCTCATCGCAGGAATTGGTGTGGTTATTTTGTTTTGGACAGTCATTAAAGTTTTAGGAAACATTGAAACATCTTTTAATGATATTTGGGGTATTAAAAAAGGAAGAGGGTTCAGCCGAAAGTTCAGTGACTATCTTTCCATTATGTTAATTTGCCCGATTCTTTTGATTATGTCGAGTAGTGCAACAGTTTTGGTCGCGAGCCAAATTACGGCGATTACTCAAAGAATTGAAATTTTAGGCGCTGTTGCACCGTTTATATTTTTCTCTCTTAAGCTTTTGCCGTTTGTTGTGATTTGGGTTATGTTTACTTTTATTTATATTTTTATGCCAAATACTAAAGTTAAGCTCTCTTCAGCATTAATGGGTGGCGTTATTGCTGGAACTGTTTACCAAATTGTGCAATGGGCCTATATAAACTTTCAAATTGGGGCCAGTAAATATGGTGCGATTTATGGTAGCTTTGCTGCTTTGCCGCTTTTTTTGGTATGGCTTCAGGTGAGTTGGCTCATTGTTCTTTTTGGCGCAGAAGTTTCTTTTGCAAAGCAGAATGTTGACACATATGAATTTGAACCAGATTGTTTAAAAGCTAGCCGATCTTTTAGAAGATTTATGGCGTTGGCTATTACGCATTTGTGCATCAAGCATCTTTATAAAGGAGATTTGGCCCCTAAAGCTGAAGAAATTTCACATGTTTTAGAGTCGCCAATACGTTTAACAAATGAAATTTTATTTAATTTAACAGAGGCTGGTGTTTTAGCTGAAGTTAAAAGAGATGATGGGGCTACAGGATATCAGCCGGCACGTAACATTGAACTTTATACAATAAAGAATGTTGTAAAGATGATCGATGATAGGGGAGTGGACAGTATTCCTGTTGTTTCAACGAAAGAAATGAATAAGATTTCGGATTGTCTAAAGGGTTTGGAGCAGGCAATTGAAACATCTAAAGATAATTTGAATTTGAAAGATATTTAGCGGCAAGTAAAAAGAATTTCTTGCCAAGTATTTAAAAAAGGAATAAAATAGCGTCACTTGACCTAGCGACAGGAGGCTTCCAGGTTATGAATGTTCGCTTAAAAAATATTTAGAAATTTTAAGGGCAGCTCTTTACAGAGCTGCCCTTTTTAATTATTAAGTATTTTAAAGTTCTGAGCCCTTTTCAATTAAGGGAGGCTGCGTTATGAATGTTAATAAAATACTAAATAAAGATTTTTAGAGGGGCAACTCTTGTGAGTTAAGAGTTGCCCCTTTTCTGTTATTCGGTAAAAAATTTATTAATCATAAAAAGCGGGAGGTGCGGATGAAACGATTTGTTAATGTTCATAAAGGAGAAGCCACTGCTGGCCGAGGAGAGGTAATTTTGAAGTCAGATATTCGAGATCGTTCTTGTTTTGCGATTGTGGCAAGAGATCCGATGCATAAGATTGGAGCAATTGCCCATGCAATGTTTCTTCATAGTGTGCATAAAGAAAAAACAGATCCTATTCTTGCGAAAGATGCTCGAGAGTCGATCGATAAAATGATTTCTAATATGACTCTTCTTGGGGCAGCATCAGACGACATCGAAGTTTCTCTTGTGGCTGGCGAGAATGTTGATCATCAAAAAGATGATTTTGAGTATGATGAAGAAGTAGATCGAATTTTTAATATCTTAAAAGAGCGACGCATTAGGTGTCGTGAAGTTTCTGCTGTTGATGTCGGTCATAAGCATGTTATGTTAGACGTAGAAACAGGTGATATTTCGTATGCTTAGAACATATTGTGATTATAAAAATTAAAAGAGGGGAAATGATTATGGAAGCCAAATTTAAGCGCGACATTGCATTAGTTGGACACGCTCATTGCGGTAAGACGTCGCTTGCGGAAAGCATTTTGTTCGTTAGCGGATCAATTACGCGCAAAGGTGATGTTCAAAAAGGAAGCTCGATTAGTGATTTTAATGATGATGAGATTGAGCGTCAGATCTCGATTAACGCTAGCATGCTCACCGTAAAATATAATAATTATCAAATTCAAATCATAGATACTCCTGGATATTCTGATTTTATTGGCGAGACAATTTCTGCCTTAAGAGTTGTAGATTCAGCTATTGTTATCGTGGATGCCGTCAATGGTGTTGAAGTTGGAACTGAGGATGTTTGGCAGCGGCTTCAAGAACGATATATTCCTCGCATTATTTTTATTAATAAAACAGATAAAAATGAAGTTAATATAGACGAAACTATTGCTTCAATCAGAGAGCAGCTTTCATCTAAGGCAGGTGTTGTTGATTACAATGATCCTCAGTTTATTGAGTCTGTAGCAGAGACGGATGATGAGCTGATTGAGAAGTATTTAGAGGTGGGAACTTTGTCTGAAAATGAAATTAAGCAAGCTCTTCATAAAGCTGTTTCGCAGGCAAAATTCTTTCCTATTTTTTCTGGAAGCGCTTTGACGGATGCGGGAATTAAAGACCTTTTAAATGGGATCGTTGCATATTTGCCTTCTCCAGTTGAGCATCCAGAATTTGAAGCACATCTCCAGAATTCTGAAGAAATCAGGCGCATCAAGCCGTTAGATCAAGCTCCTTTGACAGGGTATGTTTTTAAGTCGATGTTTGATCCTCACCTTGGGCATTTGTCTTTGGTCCGCATTTTAAGTGGAAAAATGACAGCAAATTCGTCATTCTTTAATGTTAATCAAAACACAAGAGAAACGGTTGGCTCTATTAGTATATTACAAGGAAAAGAGCAAATTAGTGTTACAGAAGCAAGTTGTGGCGATATTGTTGCTTTGCCAAAACTTAAAAATACGCATGTGTGTGACACGTTGTGTGAAAACAAGGAAAGAATTATTTTTGATCCGATTAAATTTCCTGAGCCATCTATTTCGGCGTCGATTAAACCTAAAACACGTTCGGATGAAGAGAAGATTTCAGCAAGTTTACATCGCATGTGCGAGGAAGATCATACGTTTCGATCTTATCGAGATAATGATACAAACGAACTTATTGTTTCTGGTGTCGGTGATCTTCATCTTAAAGTTATGTTGGAAAGAATGAGAATGCGCTATCATGTTGACGTAGATCTTGGCACGCCTAAAGTTTCTTATCGAGAAACTATTTCAAGAACAGCGCGCGCTCGCCATAAATATAAGAAACAATCTGGTGGACGTGGACAGTACGGAGATGTTGAGCTTGAAGTTAAGCCATTGTCAAAAGATGGAGCAGAGTTTGAGTTTATTAATAAGATTTTTGGTGGGGCAATTCCGAGAAATTATATTCCTTCTGTTGAGAAAGGGGTACGACAGGCTGTTCATGATGGCGTTTAGCTGGTTTTCCAATTCAAAATATTCAAGTGACTGTTTTGGATGGATCGTTTCATGCTGTTGATTCATCTGATATGGCATTTCAGATTGCAGCTGCAATGGCTTTGAGAGAAGCGGTTAAATTGGCAGGACCGGCTTTGCTTGAACCAATTATGGAAGTTTCCATTGTTATTCCAGACGAATTTCTAGGTCAGATTACAAAGGATCTTAGTTCTCGCAGGGGACGAATTATGGGATCTGAAGTTAGAGTTAAGAAGCAAATTTTAAAAGCTCATGTGCCGCTTTCGGAAATGTTTAAATATGCGACGGATCTTCGCTCTGTCACTGCAGGTCGAGGAACTTATAGCATGAAGTTTTCTCATTACGAGAAATCTCCAGAAAAAGTGGTATCGCAAGTTGTTGGTCAAAAGGCCAAGAAAGAATAAGGGGTTATAATGCAGTAAAAAAAGGGCAAACCGCTTGTTGCGGTTTGCCCTTTTTATCTTTATAATATTTCTTGTTGATTAAACATAAAAAGGGTAGAATATTTTTTATGCGTATTGATGAATTTAAAAAACTTTTAAATAAGATTCAGTTTTTAAATGTGGCAACTGTTAATGCTGATGGGCATCCCAATGCCGCGCCTAAAATGATTTTAAAAACATTGGATGAGTTTATTTATTTAATTGATTGCACGATTGGGAAAACATGGGAGAATTTAAACCGTGATTCTAGCGTTTCCCTATCTTTTGTAGATGAAAAATCATTAAAAGGGTATCAAGTTAAGGGAAAAGGCAAAATTATTGAAGGCCATGCGATTTGTCAACAGCTTATTGATGATCTGCAGGAAAAAGAAATGGCTCTAACAGTTAAACGTGTTATTGATGGTGTTCGAGAGAAGAAAATTCATGAAGATTTTGAAATGGGCATGTCAGATAAATTTGTTATTTTTAAGATTGAAATTTTAGAGGTTGTTGAAATCGGATATAAGGGAAATCTGGCAAGGAAAGATTTTAAGGCGTTACTTTTGAATGAACAAATTAAGGAGCTTGAGAAATGAAAAAAATAATTACTATTCTTTTTTTGCTTTCAACAGTCGTTGGATGCGCATTTATTTATAATAAAGATGAAACCATTAAGTCTGTTGGAGTTGAAAAACCGGAAGCTAAAGAGATTTTAGATCAGATACGAAATAAGCCTGATTCTGAAAAGATAAAAGTTTGGCCTCGGGATAATAAAAATTAATAGAAAGAATTTCGGATGGAATCATTAGGCGCTATTCCTGTTGTTCTTGGTGGGTCTTGGGGGTCAGGTGTTAATCTTTATTTAACGACGGCAGGTCTTGGTATTGCACAGAGGCTGCACTTGATCGAACTTCCTGGCAGTATGGATATCTTAGCCCATCCTCTAATTATTGTTGCAGCGCTTTTACTTTATGGGATTGAATTCTTTGCGGATAAAATTCCTTATGTTGATTCAGCGTGGGATAGCATTCATACTTTTATTCGACCAGCTGGTGGAGCAGCTTTAGGTTATATGGCGGCAGCAGGAGCAGGACCTGCGCTGCAAATACCTGTTGCTCTTTTGGCAGGTGGCGTTACCCTTGAGTCCCATTTAACTAAAGCCACGGCGCGCGCGGCTATCAACACATCACCAGAGCCTATTACAAATTCTGTGGCAAGCGTTACTGAGGATGTTTCTGTTGTTGGTATTTTGTATTTGATTATTAACCATCCTGTGATTGCTAGTATTGTTGTTATTTTATTTATTTTTGTTTCTATATGGTTTTTAAAGAAAATGTTTCGATTCTTAAAGCGTATTTTTAACCCATCTAAGAAAGAAGAAATTCAGCCACAGGTTTCAGGATGATGAGGATTTTTAAGCTTTTTCTTTTCTTTTTCTTTTTAATTCCATTGATATGTTTTGGGTTTGAAGAAGATCTTAATCCTAAAGAAGCAAATTTGAAAGATGTTCCTTTGGGCATGGAAGCGGTTGAGATTACTGATGGAAGCCGTGTTGTTGTTCCTATGGGAGCTAAGGTTGAGAAGGTTGGAGCACAGATTATTGTAGAAAAAGATGCAGAATATTTTTCGCGCCGATTTTATGAAATAATGCAGGAAATTGAAAGTTTAAAGGAATCTGTGCTCGTTCTGCAAGGTCAAGTTGAAAAGCTTAATCAAACTACTGAAGAACATAAGCAATCTGATAATCAAATGATTAAAGTAGAGGGAAAGAGCGAGCAGCAAGAGTTTTAAATAATGTTTCGAGTTTTTTAGCCTTGCATGTTGTTTTCGGTTTTGTTTTTAATTTATTGTAAATGGAGGAAATTGAGCATTCTCTGTTAGAAATTATCATTTTTTGTTAAAATAGAATCCATGAAAAGAATAATTATTTATATATTTATCGGTTTTTGTATTTTCTTTTTAAGAAATGCTAATTATGTTTGCGCAGCGACCCTTGATGATGTAAAAACTTCAATCTTAAGAGAAGATTTTGGGCAGGCACGCATTTTAGCAAAAGAAGCGTTGTTAGGGCCTGTTACTCGTAATCAAGAAAATGAGATAAAATATTATGCTGCGTTAAGCGATTTGTATTTAGGTGATTATCAACAGGCGCGGGATATTTTTCAAAGTATTGTAAAGGAAACCTCAAACAGCGATCTTTATGATCAATCAAGTATTGGGATTATCAATACGTATTTCTTGGAAGGTCATTATGACCAGGTTTTAAAGAAGACTGATCAGCTTTTAGAAAATCGCAGAGACTCAAACTTTTTAAGTTTAATTTATCTTAAGAAAGCTCGTGCAAATTTAAGGCTTGCTCGATGGGATGAGGCACGAAAAATTTTGCGCAAGATCGAAGAAGAGTTTCCTGATAGCCTTGAGGCCTTTACGGCAAAACAGCTTTTAGAAGAGAAGCAGTATTTTGCTGTTCAAGTTGGTGCTTTTTTAGATCAAAATCGAGCTGAAAAACTTGTTTCAGAGCTGAAATCAAAAGGACAATATGGGTATATTGTTGAGACAATAGATAAGAATGGAAAAAAGTTTTATCGTGTTCGTATCGGAGAAACAACTTCTTTGGAAAAAGCGAGAAATCTTCGAAATAAACTCGCTGATATTGGGTATCCTACCATTATTTATCCTTAATTTATGACAAAAAAGAAAATTATTTTTATCGTTGGACCAACCGCTGTCGGAAAAACAGATGTTGCTTTTTGGTTAGCAAAAAAACTAAAAACACAAATTATTTCATGCGATGCCATGCAGGTTTACAAAGAGGTTTCCATTTTAACGGGAAAACCATCTTTAAAGATGCTTGGAGGAATTAAGCATTATTTGATTGATGTTATTTCGGTGGCAAAGAATTTCGATGTTTCTATGTTCCGTCAAGAAGCGCTTAAGGCAATTTGTGCTATTGAGAAAAAGAAAACAATTCCTATTGTTGTTGGTGGAAGTGGATTGTATATGTCTGTTTTACTTGACGGAATATTTGAAGAAAAGGATTCTGAAAAGAATTTTGAGGTTCGAAAAAGAATTGAAGAAAATATTAAAAATAATGGAAGGGAAGAGGCTCTCGAACGACTTAAAGAAATAGATCCAATATCTGCGTCAAGAATTCATGCGAATGATGTTAGGCGGCTTGTACGTGCTTTGGAGGTTTTTGAAGTTTGCGGAAAACCAATTAGTCAGCTTCATCCAAATAGAGAAGGTCTTTGGGGTAAATATGATATTTGTATTTTTGTATTAAATCGAGATCGAGATAAACTTTATAGTGATATTGATAAACGTGTAGACAAAATGTTTCAAAAAGGCGCTGTTAAAGAAATCGAGAATATTAAGGGTAAGAAAATTAGTCGAACAGCGAAGAGCATTATTGGTTTTAAGGAAATATCTGAGTTTTTGGATGGGCGGTGCGATTTAGAGCAGACAAAGGAAATTATTAAAAAGAATACTCGAAATTTTGCTAAGCGCCAATTGACATGGTTTCGGCGTGACCAGAGATTAGAATGGATTAATATTAAAGATAATGACACGGTTAAAAATATAGGCGAACAAATTTTAAGAGAGGCGATGAAGTGACAGAAAAGATTTTAGTTGTAGCGATTGAATTTAAAAAAGGTAAAAATTGGCCGCTTGAGCAGGTTGCTGAGGAACTTAAAGAGTTGATTCTTTCTTGTTTTGGAGAAATTGTTGATTTGGTTCTGTGTCGAGGAGTAGAGCCGACACCAAATTTTTTAATTGGGGAAGGAAAAGTAAAAGAGATCGCAGAGATTTGCGCGCTTAAAAGTATCGATACAGTTATTTTTAGCCAAGAATTAAAAGGGAGCCAAAGGCATAATCTTGAAAAGGAACTGGGGGTTAAAGTCGTTGATCGTACGCAGGTGATCTTAGATATTTTTGCTAAACATGCTAAATCTCAGGAAGGAAGAATGCAAGTTGAGCTTGCGCAGCTTCAATATCTTTTGCCGCGACTAAGAGGAAGAGGGACAGAGATGTCTCGCTTGGGTGGCGGCATTGGAACCCTCGGTCCAGGCGAAACAAAACTAGAAATAGATCGCAGAAGAATTACAGATCGTATCGAGAAATTAAAAAAACAGCTTGAGGGCGTTAGCCAAATTAGAAAAACAAAGCGTAAAAAAAGACAAAACCAAAAAATTCCTGCTATTTCATTAGTTGGATATACCAATGCAGGAAAGTCAACGCTTTTAAATCAGTTAACAAAATCGGATCAGCGTGTTTATGATGGGTTTTTTACAACGCTTGATCCACTGTCTCGACAATATGTTATGCCTAATCATCAAACCATTGTTTTGTCTGATACGGTTGGTTTCTTGCATGATTTACCGCACGGGCTTATTGATGCGTTTCACGCCACACTTGAAGAAGTCGAGGAGGCAGATATTTTGCTTCATGTGGTTGATGTCAGTAATCCTAAATTTCGAGATTTTCATGAATCAGTTGTTGTTGTTTTGAAAGAATTGAATGTCCAAAACAAACCGATGATCACTGTATTTAACAAAATTGATAAAATAGAAGATCGGACAGGACTTAATTATTTAATTGATAGTTTTGAGAATGTTGTTTTTGTTTCAGGTCAAACAGGTGAAAATATGGATTATTTAGTCGAGCGTATTTCAAAGGTGTTGGCTCCTTCGTTAATACAGATTGATGTTCACATCCCTGTTGATCGTATGGATTTGGTTAATCTTTTGTATGAAGAAGCTCAAGTGTATGAGATAAAATATACAAGCGAGTCTGTGTGCGTTCGAGCTTCAGTCCCGCCAAAGGTTTTTCAGAAAGTTAAGGGTTTTTCTATTAAAAAATAAGGAAAATTTTTTGGTAAAATATTTTAACTCTTTGAAAGAAATAAAGTTAAGGTGTTTAAAGAAAGCGTTTACTTAAAGGTGCCATTTTGGCCTTGAAAAGTTTATTTTATCGGCTATACTTTGGGTACAATATTTAACTGCCACGGTAGAAGAGCTTTTAAAGGGAGTTCGGAACCGTGGCTTTTTATTTGAGAAATAGAATATTTTCTTTGAGAAATTGATATTTTTTTGGTTTTCTTTGAAATACTGTTTTAACTGGTTGTAAAATAATGACTTATGACGCTACTAATATTAGTATATATTTGATATCAAGTGGCATTCAGAATAAGCGCGTGCTATACTTTTAGTGCCTAAGTCACGGAATAAACAAAAATCAGGTATATAATTTAGATATTTAATAACAAATCAAGGAGGGCTTTATGTTGTTTCAGAAATTAACGAGATTAATCACTCTTACCATGGCAGTTGTGTTTATTTTTGCTGCGCCTGCTTTGGCTGTCAACATGCTTGCAACTCCAGGGTTTGAAAATGGCTTAAATGGTTGGACTAGAATAGAGCCCGCCGTAGTACAAGGTACTTTGCCAACATGGAATCTTGCACCGAGTCCTTGGGGGAGTTATTCTGCTATAAATACAATTAATGTCAATGCTCTTCAATCATCGGCACCGGAATACTATACAACACTTAAACAGGAATTTAATGCAAGCGTTGGGACGACTTATTATGCAACACTTCAAGCGAAGACAAATATTAGTCCATTATCGACAGCGCAGGCTGGAGTTGCAATTCAATTTTTAAATTCTGCAGGATTCGTTATTTTCGATTCATCTGATATGATTGGCGGGACAACTGATTGGAAAAATCTTTATTTAGCTGTTACGGCTCCTCCGGGAACCGCAAAGATTAGATATAATTGCTCAGTTTATGCATCTAAGGACGATGTCATAGCTCAGAATGGTCTTGCGTATTTTGATGAAGCTGTTTTGACCACGAGTTATATTGAACCTCCAGGAGGAAGTCAGCTTCAGAATCCAGGGTTTGAAAATGCATTTAACGGCTGGACTATTACAGAGCCGGCACTTGATCCTAATCTAACTCCTCCTCCGGCGCCAACGTGGAGTCTTCAGACGCCGAGTCCTTGGGGAGTTTATTCTGCTAAAAATACAATTAATATTGAAGATCTTGTTACAGAGCCACTTAAGCCAGGCGATCCTCTTCCAGATTATTATGCTACTGTTAGCCAAGAACTTTATGGTGCAAGCGCCGGAGAGACGTATTATGCAACACTTCAAGCAAAGACAGATATCAGTGTATTATCGACAGCGCAAGCTGGAATTTTAATTCAATTTTTAAATTCTGTAGGAACTGTTCTTTCTGAGGCATCTGATACGATTGGAGGGACAACTGATTGGAAAAATCTTTATTTAGCTGTCACAGCGCCTGCGGGAACTGTAAAGATTAAATATAGTTGTATGGTTTTTGCGCTCAGAGACGATCTTGCTGCTCATGACGGAGTTGTGCTATTTGATGAAGCTGTTTTGACCACTGACTATATTGCACCTCCAGGAGGAAGTCAGCTTCAGAATCCAGGATTTGAAAATGGGCTTAATGGTTGGGATATTACAGAAGCGGCACTTGATCCTAATCTAACTCCTCCTCCGGGACCAACATGGAGCCTTGAACAAAATAATCCTCTTGCAGAGTCTCTTTCGGCAAAAAATACAATTAATATTGAGGATCTTCTTACAGAACCCCCTCAGCCAGGCGATCCTCTCCCAGATTATTATGCGGCTGTGAGTCAGGATATTGATGCTCCAGAGCTCACAACATATTATGTAACTCTTCAAGCGACAACTGACATTAATCCAGCTTCAACCGCACAGGCTGGTGTTTCTGTTGTGTTCTTAAATGATGCTGGAGAGGAAATTGAAGATGACGATGGAAATATTATTGAATATAAAGACATGATTGGAGGCGTCACTCCTGTAGAACAACTTTACTTATCTTTTGATACGCCAGAGAATACTGCAAAAATCAGATATAGTTGTTCAGTCTTTGCATTAAGAGAAGACCTTAATGCTCAAGGTGGGATTGCGATATTCGATGAAGCTGTTTTGACGACTGATTATATTGCACCTCCTGTTGTTGAGAATCTACAAAATCCAGGATTCGAAAATGAATTTAACCATTGGGATATTACAGAAGCTTATTTAGAAGAAGGCACTGCTCCAACATGGAGTCTTGAACAAAATAATCCTCTTGCAGAGTCTCTTTCGGCAAAAAATACAATTAATATCGAGGATCTTTCAACTGAGCCACCTCCAAATGGCGATCCTCTCCCAGATTATTATGCGGCTGTGAGTCAGGATATTGATGCTCCAGAGCTCACAACATATTATGTAACTCTTCAAGCAAAAACTAATATTAATTCAGCTTCAACGGCACAGGCTGGTGTTTCTGTTGTGTTCTTAAATGATGCTGGAGAGGAAATTGAGGATGATGATGGAAATATTATTGAATACAAGGACATGATTGGAGGCAACACCCCCGAAGAGCAACTTTACTTATCCTTTAATACGCCAGAGGATACTGTAAAAATTAGATATAGCTGTTCAGTTTTTGCATTAAGAGAAGATCTTAGCGCTCAAGGTGGTACGGCGATATTCGATGAAGCTGTTTTGACCACTGACTATATTCCACCTCCTGTTGTTGAGAGTTTACAAAACCCAGGATTCGAAAATGGATTTAACCACTGGGATATTACAGAAGCTTATTTAGAAGAAGGCACTGCTCCAACATGGGACTTGGAACAGGTTGCTCCTTTTATGGGAATTTTTTCTGCAAAAAATACGATCAATGTTGAAGATCTTTCAACTGTGCCGCCTCCAAATGGCGATCCTCTCCCAGATTATTATGCGGCTGTGAGTCAGGATATTGATGCTCCAGAGCTCACAACATATTATGTAACTCTTCAAGCTATGACTGAGATTAGCGTAGTATCAACAGCGCAAGCCGGAATTTCAGTTGTGTTCTTAAATGATGCTGGAGAGGAAATTGAGGATGATGATGGAAATATTATTGAATACAAGGACATGATTGGAGGCAACACAAACTGGACACAGCTTTACTTATCTTTTGATACACCAGAAGGAACAGCAAAAATCAGATATAGTTGTTCAGTCTTTGCATTAAGAGAAGATCTTAGTGCTCAAGGTGGGATTGCGATGTTTGATGAAGCTGTTTTAACGACAGATCCTATTCCACCTCCTGGAGGAGATTTGCAAAATCCAGGATTCGAGAATGGTCTTAACGCTTGGGATGTTTCTGAGCCAGTGCCGTCTTCTATAACATGGGATCTTGAGACACAGTCTCCTTTTGCAGGAACTTATTCTGCTCGAAATACAATTGATGTAACGAATTGCAGCGATTTTGATTATTATGCAACCGTTAGTCAAGAGTTTGTTATTCCGCAGCCGGTGTTAGGCACAATGTATTATGCAACGATTGAAGCGCAGACGAACATTAATCCAATATCAATGGCAGCCGGTGGACTTGCTATTGAGTTTCTGGATGATGGCGGGCTCGTCATTGAGGAGGATCTAAACGGTAATCCTGTGGGAGATGAAGATATTATCGGAGGAGAGACTTCTTGGCGACTTCTCTATGTTGCTGCAGCAGCGCCTCAGAATGCTGTTAAGGTTCGATATGTTGCCTTTGTTTCTGCCAAAGAAGGCGATACATTGGCTAATGGAGGTATTGTTCAGTTTGATCAAGCTGTATTGAGCACTGATGTTATTCAGCCTCCAACACCACCTGGAAATTTGATGAATCCTGATATGGAGAATGGTTTGCACGACTGGACCATTGTTGAGCCATATATTAATTGGCCGCAGCCTAATCAGGCAACCAGTTCTTGGATTGCTCAAGCAGAGTATGTTAGCGGAGGAGCATTGGCAGCGAAAAATACAATTGATAATTTAAATATGTATGGGAATGAAAATTATTTTGCTGCATTGACCCAAGAATTTGATGCGGGTCCAAATGATCCGTTTTATGCAACTGTTCAAATAAAAACAGATTTTGATTTTAATTCCTCTGCAACAGCAGGGCTTAAGATTGAAGCATTAAATGCGGCCGGCGAGGTTGTTTCTGATTCAGATGAAAGCGTTGTTGGTGTTAATGGTTGGACGCAATTACAGGTAAGCGGTACTTTGGCCGATAATGATAGTATTGTAAAAATGCGTTATATGCTTTATGTTTATGCAAATGCAGGAGATGTGCTTGCCGATGGAGGTGTGGCGTATTTTGATGATGCATTTTTAGATTTTGCATACGTCAATCATCTTGGGGTACTTAACGGTCAAGACACGTTTCCTCAAGAGACGGCTCAGCAATCTTATTATACAGGTGCTGCATCGACGAGAGCAACGATCCGATACACATTAGGAAGTAGTCCAACGCAATCAGATATTTATAATACATATCACTGGACAACGCCGGGTGAAGATATGATTTCAGGTGAAATCGTGACGGCTCTTAATTCTGAGATTGCTCCAATCGCTCCTGCGTATCATTTTAGCGATTGGTATGAGACAACAAATCAAATAGATGCCATTAAGAATTTTGTTTATTGGATTGATTATTTACCGCCGATGGGAGGATATTCTCCGGCATTGGTTCCTGTCAATGGCGATCTTAATTGGCGCTTAGTTCGCGGTATTGTAACAGATGTTAAGCCTCATCCTTTTGCGGCTCCTATGCCAGAGTTTAACGTTGAAGGTTTATGGGTTAATGATCCAGAAGTTTCAGGTCTTGGCTTTAATATCTATCAAACAACAACGGCTTTTCAGGCAGATTATTTGCCTTTGGTATCAACAGGAACGTATAAAGCTGTATACGAACCGCCAGAGAATCTTAATCAAGAAGCGTATAAGAAAGAATTAGAAAATACTTCTTGCCATCTTGTTCAAGCAAGGCCTAATTCAAGCTTGGTTGTTGCGCTTGCACAAATTGATGAAATGAATCAAGAAAGAAAAGCAGAGACACAAGAAAGCGTTGCTTTATCAAGAGAAAAAGGTTTTCCAAAGTCTCTAATGAGCCATGGAAACTTTCAGAAGGCACCGGCTCCAGTTCTTTGTTTGATTTATTTGGCGCAAGCATTGCCTGATCCTTTGAAAGGTGATGCTGAGTTCTTGAGTTTATTTGATAAAGCCCAAGAAATGAGAAAATTCAATGTGACTTCTCTGGATGACAATAAAGAATATACATTATTGGCTTTAGACCGATTTGTTTCAAACATAACGCCTTCATTAACAAAAAATGAAAAAGGTGATATTGACGGGACAAAGGCAAGTAATATATCTAATCCATATCAGAAGAATGTTTTAAAAACGCATGTGTTGGTTCAAGTTAATCCAATTAACGGAGCTTGTCTTCAGGCAACATGGGATGAAGCAGGAGAAGTGTATCCTCGCATTTCACAAAGCGAAGCGGTTTCAATTGCTTCAAGATATTTGGGCAAGGATTCTTCTTCTCGAAAATATGGATCAAACAGAGTCTCTCGGATGGAAAGCAATGCTTCTCTTGTTTGGTCAAAAAGTTTCGGCACATCAAAGTTTCATCCAAGTTATGAAGTTAGCTTTGAAAAAGGCGAAAAGGTTTATGTCCATCCTGATGGAACAGTGACGTTAAAATCGCCAATTAAATCAGAAAGAAAGGTAGGATCTATTTTTTCTGACAAGTAAAAGGTATTTAAAAAGAAAAATAGATGGGCGGGGTTTTAAAACCCCGCCCATTTTTTTAGATGTTTTGACAAATAAATTCGATTGATATACAATTGACGCTTAATCCATTGATTAATATTTTTAAAAAGGGGATTTTATGCAAGATATGACAATGATTCAGCAAGGCTCTATGCGTGACTTAGCAATTCAAAGTTCAAAGAATTTTAAGAAATCTTGGATTGATCTTGGACGTGTTCTATATTCCATCTGGCGAGATAAGACATATAAGGAATGGGGATATCAGGACTTTGATAAATATGTAACGAAAGAGATTGGTATTCGCAAAGCAACATCTTTAAAACTTTTAAAATCTTATTATTTTCTCGAAAAAGAAGAGCCAACGTATCTTGATAAAGAATATGCTGAAAATGCCGAGGCGACTGAAATTCCAAGCTATGAAGCTGTTGATGTTTTAAGACAAGCTAAGGATAAAAACATAAATCATGAGGATTATCAATCGCTTAAAGAAAAAGTTTTCTTAAAAGGTAAAGATTCAAAAGAAGTGCGCAAAGACTTGACTCTTTTGATGCGGCAACGCGAAGAGCTGGACCCCAAAGAGGCTTGGCAGAAAAGAAAGGAATCTAATATTAAGCGCTTTATTGGAACGCTCAAATCTTTGAAGCGAGAGATGGAAGATTCGAAAACTCTTCCTGCTGAAATATCGCGGGAAGTCAATGATCTTATTGCTAAGCTTGAAGACCAGATTTAATAAAATTCCTTAAAAATATTTTGTTGACAACAAGCAAGTTTTTGCTATAATTCTGACTTAGCATTCTTCAGTATAGAGTGCTAATTTTACCCTAACGCATTATATTTATAGGGTTTTTATTTCAAGAAGAATCGAGAACATGAAAAAATGCGTTTAAAACGTTTAGACCCACAATATCGTAAAGAGAAAATTTTGACTTATGTTGTCAGCCGTTATATTCAGTATATAACGCCTGTGAGTTCTAATCAAATTGTTGAAGAGCGGCTTTTTGATTTGAGCCCAGCGACTATTCGAAATATTTTAGCAGAACTAGAAGAAGATGGTTTTTTAACACATCCGCATACTTCAGCAGGTCGAATTCCAACGCAAGATGGATATCGCTATTATGTAGATCATTTGATGGAAGAGATTGATCTTTTGGCTATTGAAAAGCAAAGGATTCTGGCCGAATATAGTCAGGGCGTTTTAGAATTAGAAGCTCTTTTGAAAAAAACATCCGAGATTTTGGCCCAAGAAACGCGTTATCCAGCCATTATTTCTATAGATGGGTATGGTGACAAAACATTTTGTAGGGGAATTAGTTTTGTTGCGGGATATCCGGAGTTTCATAATTTTCAGAAAATTGAACGCCTTGTTCATCTTCTTGAGGAAAAAGAGAGAATTTTGGAAATTATTAATCGTGACTTAGAGAGAAAAATTCATATTTATATTGGCGATGAGGCAGGGTGTTCAGATATGGAAGGTTGTTCGTTGATTGTTTCTCGATATGGAAATGAGAATGGACCCAAAGGTAGCGTTGCGCTTTTAGGTCCGACTCGCATGAATTATGAGAAGGCAATTTCTAATTTAGAATATTTTACAGAATTAATTGATGAAATGTTAATAAGGTAAAAAAGATGGAAAAAGAAGAGAAGAAAAAAGAAGAAAAGAAGGAAGAGAAAAAAGAGGATATTGTTGTTCTGAAAAAAGAAGAACATCAAAAATTGCTTGATGAAGTCGCTGATCATAAAGATAAATATTTAAGAATTTATGCTGAATTTGAAAATATGCGCAAGCGGACGGAGCGCGAAAAGCTTGAATTTTTTAAATACGCGAATCAAGAACTGATCATTGAGTTTTTAGGTATTCTCGATGATTTAGAAAGATCTGTTGAGGCTGCACGTGCTAACCATGAAGATTATACTGCTTTTTTAAAGGGCATCGAGATGGTGATGGCACACGTTTATGATCTTTTGCGTAAAAATGATGTTAAACCTATTGAGTCAATTGGAAAGATGTTTGATCCGAATTGTCACGAAGCTCTTATGCAAGAAGAGACATCTGAGGCAGAGGAGGGGATTGTTTTAGATGAATTTCAAAAAGGATATATGTTGGGAGATAAAGTGATTCGCACAAATAAGGTAAAAGTAGCAAAACAAAAACAAAGTGAATCAGAGTAAGAATTTTTAAAAGACAGAATGTAGTTCTTAAAAGGAGGATAAGAAAATGGCAAAAGTTATTGGAATTGATTTAGGCACATCAAACTCCGCGGCGGCAATCATGGAAGCAGGCCGTCCTTCAATTATTCCATCAGCAGAAGGTGCTGGCGTGGCATCAGGCAAAGCTTTTCCGTCTTTTGTTGCATTTGACAAAGAGGGAAATCGTCTTGTTGGCGAGCCAGCTAAAAGACAAGCGGCCGTTAATCCGCAAGGAACGGTGTATGCCGCTAAAAGAAAGATGGGAACAAGTGAGAAATTTTCTGTTGACGGAAAAGAATTTACGCCACAACAGATCAGTGCTTTTATTTTGCAAAAAATCAAGGCTGATGCAGAGAAATATCTCGGAGACACTGTTGATGAGGCTGTAATTACTGTGCCTGCTTATTTTAATGATAATCAAAGACAAGCGACTAAAGATGCTGGTGAAATCGCAGGATTAAAAGTATTGCGTATTATCAATGAACCAACAGCTGCTTGTCTTGCTTATGGTTTAGATAAAGCTGGTAAAGAGCAAAAAATTATGGTTTTTGATTTTGGCGGAGGAACGCTTGATGTCACTGTCTTAGAAATGGGATGGGATGAGACACATAAAGCCGCAACGTTTGAAGTTTTGTCGACCAGTGGAGATAATCATCTTGGTGGAACAGATATGGATAATGTGTTGATTAATTATATTTGTGAAGAGTTTAAGAAAGAAAGCGGTATTGATCTTAAAGCTGATAAGATGGCTTTTCAGAGACTTCGGGAAGCCGCTGAAAAAGCAAAGGTAGAACTTTCTTCTACAATTTCAACGGATGTTAATTTACCGTTTATCACTGCTGACGCAACAGGACCGAAACATCTTAATTTGAAGGTTGAGCGTTCAAAATTGGAAAGCTTAGTTTCTCCAATTGTTGATCGTTGCCAAGGACCAATTGCTCAGACCCTAAAAGATGCGGGTGCCAAGCTTGGAGAAGAAATTAAAATTGATAAAGTTATTTTAGTTGGCGGTCCAACTCGTATGCCGATTGTTCAAGAGTTCGTTGAAAAGCAAATAGGTCAGAAAATTGAACGTGGTATTGACCCGATGGAATGTGTAGCTCTTGGGGCTGCTGTTCAAGCTTCTATTATTAAGGGAGATGCTAAAGAGGTTCTTCTTTTAGATGTTACCCCATTGTCTCTAGGGATTGAAACATTAGGGAGTGTTTGTACAAAATTAATTGAAAGAAACACAACGATTCCAACGAAGAAAAGTCAGATTTTTTCAACTGCCCAAGATAATCAAACAGCAGTTACGATTCGTGTTTTGCAGGGTGAGCGTCAAATGGCAAATGACAATATAGAGTTGGGACGTTTTGATCTTGTTGGCCTTCCGTCAGCGCCACGAGGCATTCCGCAAATTGAAGTTACATTTGATATTGATTCTGACGGAATTGTTCATGTTTCGGCAAAAGATAAAGCAACAGGAAAAGAGCAGTCAATTAAAATTACGGCATCAACTAAATTGTCAGATGATGATATTAATAAAATGGTTAAAGAAGCAGAAAAATATGCTGAAGATGATAAAAAGAAAAAAGAACAGGCTGAGACGCTTAATGAAGCCAATAGCTTTGTTTATGCGACAGAAAAATCTCTAAAGGATTATGGAGATAAGGTTTCAGCGGAAGATAAAGCTAATATTGAAAAAGAATTAGAAGCTTTAAAAGAAGCCATTAAAACGAATGATGCTGAAAAAATTAAGCCTGTTATGGAATCTTTGCAAAAAGCAAGCCATAAGCTAGCTGAGGAAATGTATAAGGCATCTGCCGCCCAGCAAGCGCAAGGTCAGCCTGGGGCTGAAGCTCAGCCAGGGTCAGATGGGTCAGCAGGTCAAGAATCAGAATCTAAAGGTTCTAACAAAGAAGACGTTATGGATGCTGATTTTACAGCAGAAGATGATAAGAAATAAATATTAAGAAATAAATGAGTGCCTGCTTTTTATTTAAAGCAAAAGCAGGCACTTTGTTTTATAGGATTAGAACTGTTAGATGTCTTGATGCTTTTTTTGGGTACGAGATAAGTTCACCCAGCAAACTTATGTTCGCTGGTCGTTCTATAAGTTTGGAGCTCATTTATGAAAAAAGATTATTACGAAATTTTAGGGGTTAAGCGAGAGGCAACGATAAGCGAAATTAAAAAAGCTTATCGGAAGCTTGCGCTTTCGCATCATCCAGATCGTGTTCCTGAAGATAAAAAGAAAAGTGCCGAGGAGAAGTTTAAGGAAATTTCTGAAGCGTATGCTGTTTTATCAGATCCAAGCAAAAGAAAAACATATGATCAATTCGGGCATGCGGGCATTGATCAGAATTACACTTCAGATGATATTTTTAGAAATGCTGATTTTAGCAGTATTTTTCAGAATATGGGATTTGGTGGCGATGTTTTTGAAGACATTTTGGGCGGATTTGGTTTTGGTGGCCAGTCTAGCCGATCGCGAGGCCCAAAACGTGGTCAAAGCATTCAATATGAGTTTGAATTGACATTAAAGGAAGCATTTGATGGAGTTGAAAAAACACTTAAAGTTCCTCGTCATGATTTTTGTAAAAAATGTAATGGGACTGGCGCTAAACCTGGGACACAGCCCAAAACATGTTCGAGATGTCAAGGCAGGGGCCAGGTTGTAACAGATAGTGGATTTTTTAGGATGGCGCAAACTTGTCCCCAATGTCGAGGAGAAGGGAAGACGATCTCTGAATTTTGCCCTGATTGCCAGGGTCAAGGCGTTGTGCGTGTAACCAGAAAAATTGAAGTTAAGTTTCCTGCGGGTGTTGATACTGGTTCACAGCTTCGCGTTCAAGGTGAGGGAGAAGCAGGCAAGGCTGGACGAGGAGATCTTTATATTTATATTCGTATTCGTGAGGATGAGATTTTTAAGCGCGAAGGAAATGATATCTATATGATTTTACCGCTTCATTTTATTAAAGCAGCGCTTGGTGCAGAGGTGAGTGTTCCGACTCTTGGCGGTAACG